>NZ_DAMDQC010000228.1:0-5172 GCF_032082325.1 Pantoea sp. CTOTU50773
GCGAGCCAGATCATTACGCGCCAGATCCACCAGCATCAGGTGTTCCGCCAGTTCTTTGTGGTCGGTGCGCATTTCCAGTGCGATACGGCTGTCGAGATCGCGGTCCAGTGAACCATCGGCATGTCGGCCACGTGGACGCGTACCGGCAATCGGGTAGATCTCAATCTGACGTGAAGTGGCGTCATACTTGGGTGAGCTTTCTGGTGAAGCGCCAAACAGCGCAAAGTCCTGATCCTGCATAAAGAACATATATGGGCTGGGATTGCTGTGCTTCAGCGTGTCATAAGCGGCCAGCGGAGAAGGGCACGGCCGCGCGAAGCGGCGTGATGGTACCACCTGGAAGATTTCGCCAATGCGAATCGCTTCCTGCATTTCACGCACCACATTGCAATACTCTTCATCGCTCTGGTTGGTGCTCAACGCCATTTGCTCAACGCGCTGAACCGGCAAAGCCGGGGCAGGCTGCGTCATTTGACCACGCAGCTGCTCAACACGGCTCTGCAAGCGCTGGAATTCGCTGGTGGACGGGCTGAACAAGCTCGCCTGCAGACGAGCGCTGCGCGTCTGGTGATCAATCACCAGTAGGGTTTCTGCCAGGTAGAAGCAGTAATCCGGGCAGCTTTGCTCATTACGCAGCTCGGGTAAATCTTCAAATCCGGCCACCAGGTCATAAGCAAACAATCCGCCGAGGAACATCGCTTCACGCTCTTCCTCTGGGCTGTTCACCAGTTGCGGAATCAGGCGCAGCGCATCGAAAACAGACAATGCTTTCAGACGTGAATCTTCATCGTGCAACCCCTGAGGCAGCGGGAAATGCAGCACGCGGCCATCCGGACGCGCTTCAATGCTGACATCCTGCGGCAGTGCTTCATCCAGCAGTGGCAGAATGGTGCGACCGTTTTCTGACAGCGCCTGTAATGTCACCACGTTGCCCAGTGCGCTGATGCGCAGGGCGCTATCCACAATCAGTAAGCTTTTCAGATTCTTTTTGCTGTCGATGTCGGCAGATTCAAGCAGCAGAGTTGCCGGACGTGCGCCGCAAATTTGATGGAACACTGCGGCCGGATCTTCGCGGTAGGGCGCGGTACCGGTAATCAACTTCAATGTAGGTTTCGCATTAGCCATTATTGTCATCTCTGAATTTCGCTCAAAAAAAAGCCCGCTCGATGGCGGGCTCAGGTATCTGCACAATGGTTACGCATGTTGTGCACGACGACGTCGCCCGTTTAAAGGATTATCGCGCCACCAACCTTTTGCAGGCGTACCAAAATTAGCCATGATGAGATACCCGTTACGCGTGAACTTGTGTACTAGTTAACTGGTTCAGGTGAAAAAAGTCAATACCCTTTTTCAGTCAGGGTCAAAATCGTTATCATGCCAGCCGAGTTAAGTTGCTGCTGGAGTTACCTTGTCGGATATTGCCCGTTTTCCCCTTTACGATTTACACAGCCATACCCAGGCGTCTGACGGTTTGCTGACCCCTACCGAGTTGGTGCAACGTGCCGTCGAAATGAAAGTAGGGGTACTGGCGATTACCGATCACGACACCGTTGCTGGCGTGGCAGAAGCGCAAGCCGCTGTGCAGCAACAGAATCTACCGATTCGTATTCTGGCCGGATTAGAGGCCTCTACATTGTGGGAAAACCACGAAATTCATATCGTAGGTTTAAATGTGGATTGCCAGCATCCAGCACTGACCTCGTTTCTTGAGCAACAGCATCAATGCCGCGTTGAACGGGCTCAGCTGATTGCAGAGCGTCTCGAACGTGCCCGCATTCCTGATGCGTTGGCTGGGGCGCAACGCCTGGCTCAGGGCGGTGTCATCACCCGCGGTCATTTCGCCCGTTATCTGGTCGAGATGGGTAAAGCCGATAACATGGCGCAAGTGTTCAAGAACTATCTTGCCCGTGGGAAAACCGGCTATGTGCCGCCGCAATGGTGTACAATTAAACAAGCTATTGATGTCATTCATCATTCTGGCGGCGTTGCGGTACTCGCACATCCGGGTCGCTATGGATTGTCTGCAAAGTGGCTTAAGCGACTGATTGCCCATTTCGCCGAGGTCGGTGGTGATGCAATGGAAGTGGCACAGTGTCAGCAGGCACCCAACGAGCGCACGCAGCTCGCGACTTATGCGCGCGACAATCAGCTGGCGGGATCGCAGGGATCAGATTTTCACCAACCCTGTCCGTGGATAGAACTGGGGCGCAAGTTATGGCTGCCGGGCGGCGTTGAACCCATCTGGGAACGCTTTCCCGCGTTAGCGCCCGCCGTGGCTATTGCAGACAGGTGACATGAGGTTTTTATGAGTCAATTTTTTCACATTCATCCAGATAACCCGCAACCGCGTCTGGTCAATCAGGCGGTCGATTATCTTAATAAAGGTGGCGTGATTGTCTATCCCACCGATTCGGGTTACGCGCTAGGCTGCAGACTGGAAGAGAAGAACGCGTTGGAGCGTATCTGCCGTATCCGGCAGTTAGATGGCAACCACAATTTTACGTTGATGTGTCGCGATCTGTCTGAGCTCTCGACGTATTCGCAGGTGGACAATACCGCGTTTCGTATTCTGAAAAACAATACGCCGGGCAGTTACACCTTCATTCTCAAAGCGACCAAAGAGGTGCCGCGTCGTTTGATGAATGACAAGCGTAAAACTATTGGTTTGCGCGTACCTTCCAATCCGGTGGCGCTGGCGTTACTGGAGAGATTGAATGAGCCGATGATGTCTACTTCGCTGATGTTGCCCGGTAATGACTTCACGGAATCGGATCCGGAAGAGATTCAGCACAGCATCGGTAAGCTGGTGGATCTGATCATTGATGGCGGCACGTTAGGGCAGCAGCCGACGACGGTGATCGATCTCACCAGCGATGTACCGGTTGTGGTTCGTGAAGGGGTCGGCGACACGCGCCCGTTCCTCTAATCACGCGTGGTCAGGCGGCGTTAACGTCGTCTGGCCTATATTCTTTTCCAGCCAATGTTTAAAATCACCGTACGGAATATACAGCGAAACATCTTTCAGAATGACTTGTTTGCTGCGCACATTGGAAATTTCATGGCTGTAGCCCACAATCACTCCGCCAATTGTCTGGTCAGCATTATATACCGCGCCCCCCGACATTCCCTGTACAACGCCAGCATTTGATGCCATTGCCATGCACGGTTTTTTATTCCATTTATTGGTAATAGCGGTGCGCGCTAAATTAACACCACTTGATTCCACGGGCATGGCTGAAATAAAGCTGTAGCCGTACATCTTAATGGGTTCACCGACTTTGCTGGTGCGGAATTTTGCCAGCGTTTCCGGGCTATTCTTATGATAGATAATGGCGACGTCGCAATAAGGATGATAAGCCTTCACACGCTGTACGGCAGTGGTGGCGACGTGCGCAGCTGTCAGGCTGTACTCTGGTGTTAAAGGGATGGTTGTACCGAGGATACCCAGACCCAATACCGTCGGGATGCCTGTCACGCTCATATCCACGTGTTCAAGCGCCGCTCGACTATACTCAGTATGGCCCACGGAACAGCCGCTCAGTGCCAGCGCCGCGAGGGCAGGCCAAAGCAGAGAGGTTTTCATGATAGTCATCTTCTTTTAAGCATGTCAGGAAAATCCCTGGTGAAGACTTTCGACATGCAAATTAAATTCATTCCGTGAATGAATAAACGCGTCAATTCCTGCGTGCGCTGGTTTATATTATCAACAATGCCACAGTGATTTTGTTAGTGGCTTGTTAGAGAAACGAGTGTAAATAGTAAAGGTTACGCTTTTATAAATACGGCACACTCTGTTTCAGGCTTAAATTTTACACAATTTTTTTATCAGAACAATTCATCAAATTTAATCTGAATCAAATAATGCGAAAATACAGACTTAATCCAACCTGCAGTTCCAATTAACTGGTAATTTAAAATTACTGGACTAATGAGCCTTATTTATCCCGGTTAATTAGTTTTTTATCCTGTTTTGCAGTTTGGGTTTAGATTTTATGTTTGGGATTATCCTTAAGCGTGGTGCGCAATCCTAGCAGACCAATCTTGAAAAGCGCTAATGTATCACGGGTCTAAAGTGGGGGTAATAACCAGGCATATAGAGCCAAGAGTAAATGATAAAAATTCAGTCACTTGGCGCATAAAGAAGAGAAGTGTGGTTGGTGTATCTATAAGCAGCGTAAATGTTTAGGCATATGGCACTAAACGGGTGACGCAGCCTTTGGCCTTTATTATCGGCAGCAAAGGAAAAGGTGTTAACGAAACTTGCGTTAGTGTAAAATCGCGGGCCGCCTGAGATGGCATGCGCTATGCTCAGCGGTAACAGATTCTGATATGGGAACTGGTAATCCCCGTATCGTACCTCTTCTTACCACGACGCCTGGGAAGGCGACAACGAGGCATCTCCATGAGTGAGAAACTACAAAAAGTATTAGCGCGTGCTGGTCACGGTTCACGCCGCGAAATCGAAACGATGATTTCAGCCGGACGCGTCAGCGTCGATGGCAAACTGGCGACGCTGGGCGATCGCATTGAAAATGATAAATCCCTGAAAATTCGTATTGATGGCCATCTGGTTTCGATTGCTGAATCCGCAACTGAAGTCTGCCGCGTGCTGGCGTATTACAAACCAGAAGGCGAACTCTGTACCCGTAACGATCCTGAAGGGCGTCCAACGGTATTCGACCGTCTGCCGCGTCTGCGCGGTTCACGCTGGATCGCTGTGGGTCGTCTGGACGTTAACACCTGTGGTCTGATGTTGTTCACCACCGATGGTGAACTGGCGAACCGTCTGATGCACCCAAGCCGTGAAGTTGAGCGTGAATATGCGGTGCGTGTATTCGGCGAAGTGGATGACGATAAAATTCGTCAGCTCAGTAAAGGTGTGCAGTTAGAAGATGGCCCGGCATCGTTCAAAACCATTAAGTTTGCTGGCGGTGAAGGCATCAACCAGTGGTATAACGTCACCCTGACCGAAGGACGTAACCGTGAAGTCCGCCGTTTGTGGGAAGCCGTAGGTGTGCAGGTTAGCCGCCTGATGCGCGTCCGTTATGGCGATATTCAGTTGCCAAAAGGGTTACCTCGCGGTGGCTGGATGGAGATGGAATTACCGGCGGTTAACTACCTGCGTACGCTGGTGGATATGCCGGAAGAGACGGTGACGAAAGTCGCGGTTGA
>NZ_DAMDQC010000229.1:0-5120 GCF_032082325.1 Pantoea sp. CTOTU50773
AGTCGATAGTGATGATGACCTCCAAAACCGGATTTACCCTTGCAGCGCTAGCAATTTTCGCCGCGCTCGCCGTGCTGTTTTCCCAATGGACGGCTTTTCTCGCCGGGACACTGCAAACGCAGATCCAACTCCACCGCCTGCTGGTGACGCATCTGCTGCAAATCAATAGCGGGCAATACAGCGCGGGGTTGTGGTTGATCGGCGTGACCTTCATTTATGGCATCCTGCACGCGGTTGGCCCCGGACATGGCAAATTTATCGTCACCACCTGGCTCACTACTCATCAACCGCCGCGCGGTGTCGCGCTCAGCGTGCCGTTTCTTGGCAGCCTGGTGCAGGGCCTCAGCGCCATCGCCTTTGTGTTTATCCTGGCCGTTGGCTTTAACCTGACGACCGGCGATCTCAGCAGCAGTCGCTGGTATCTGGAAAAAGCCAGCGCGCTGTTTATCGCCGCGCTCGGCGTGATGATGATGGTGCAAGCCTGGCGAGGTCGCAATAAGCATCTGTACCAACATCAACACCTGCACCAAGATCAGCATCAGCATCAGCATCAAGATGAGCATGAGCATGAGCATGAGCATGAGCAGCATCATGACGGCTGTGGCCATTATCACGGCATAATTACGGAATCAGTGGATAACTGGAAAGCGTGGATCGGCATTATAATTGCCACCGGTGTACGCCCTTGCAGCGGCGCACTCACAGTGCTGCTGTTTGCTAGCGTGATTGGTATTACCCGTTGGGGCATGTTTGCGGTGATGACCATGGCACTCGGCACCGGCATGGCGCTGGTTGCGCTGGCCCTGTTTGTTCGCCATTTCCGTCATCGCGCGGGAGAATTGTGGTTGGCTGAGTCATCGCCACGCACGCACCAAATACTGGGGATGGTACGTATTGCCGGAGGCGCTTTGCTGATCTTATTTGCGCTGGTGCTGTTTTTAACCGTGGTACCGATCAGTGCGAACGGGGATTATATTGCGGCGGGATGTTGATAATTTATCAAGTCTGATGCGAACAACGCCGGGCCGGCATCCTTGCCGCCCCTGCCATTAACTCACGAACACCCACGTGAATCCTGGCAGAGCACCCATCGCTGCGTGCCCGGTTGGTTGAAATCAGAAACGGTAAGACGCAGTCACCGAGAAGCTACGAGGTTCGCCATAAACGATGCCGCCACTACCGACGTTTTCGTCATACTCTTTATCGAACAGGTTGTTCAGATTTCCCTGCACGCTCAGGTTTTTCGTCACGTCGTAACGTGCGAAAAGATCAACGAACGCATAGCTGCCCTGACGTGCGCGCCAGGTGCCATTGCCGTCCGGTGCGCCAACGTCTTTGTACGTCTTCGACTGCCAGTTCACACCGCCGCCCAGCGTCAGCTGATCCAGCATCGGCAGACGATAGCTGGTGAACAGGTTGAACGAGGTGCGTGGCAGCTGTGAGTTGTCGTTCTCACCATCACGGTCTTCAGCCACATAGGTGGTGCCACCGAAGGTCATCTGCCAGTTATCCGTCAGCGCACCGTTCACTTCGAACTCGACGCCACGGCTGACTACGCCACTCTTACCAACGTAGATGGCATTACCGGTATCCGGGTTGGTCGCCCCAGTTGCTTCCGCAACGTTGTCCAGTTCTGAACGGAATACTGAAATTGAAGTGGTCAGACGGCTGTTCAACCAATCAGACTTAACACCAGCTTCATAGTTCTTACCAATGACAGGTGAAAGGTAACCACCCGAAGCATCCTGATAATCTTGTGGCTGGAATACTGAGGTATAGCTAGCGTAAGCTGACCAGTTATCATAGAAGTCCCAAATCACACCGCCGTAAGGTGTCGTGTTGTTCTTCTCCATCTCTGCACTCAGCGTCTCACGATTCCAGTTGGTATAACGCGCACCTAAAATAACATGCAGCGGATCGGCCAGTGAAATGCGAGTGGCGACATAAGCGGATTTCTGACGCACTAATTGCGTGTCTGATGCCGGCTCACGTGGATTCCAGTCGGTTTCCGGGAAGTTGCCATTGAAGTTATTGAAATCGCCCAGCTCGGCCGGCGAAATATTTGCCCACGCGCTGTAGTATTTATTATCCTGACGGCTGTAATTCACACCCACCATCAGTTCATGTTGGCGACCTAACAATTCATACGGGCCGCTGGCGAACGCATCGACGGCATCGACTTTACGTTTACCGGTGTTGTATCCAGTGCCGCCTACAACAGGGTAATTAGCATATGGCGAGGTGCCGATACCGGTGTTCTTATCGAAATAGCCATCAATGTAGAGCTGCTTACTGTCGAGGAACATCTCATTGTGTGTGCCGTTAAGCGTAATGTTCCAGCCGTTATCGAAGTTCTGCTGCAGGTTAACAAAGACCTTTTTGTTTTCTTTGTTATTGTAAGCCCACTCTGGCGAAGTGTTATACCCGCGACGTAGATGCGTTTGTGAACCGTCAGTATACCAACGCGGCGAACCACTCCACATTGGGGAGTCGGTATCGACCTGGGTAAATTCATAACCCACTGACAGCTTGGTTTTGTCGGTCAGGTCAGCATCCACCACACCGTAAATGAACTTCTTCTCGAAACCATAGCGCTCGATAAAGCTGTTTTTATCTTCGTAACCTGCGACTACACGACCACGCACGTTGCTTTCAGGCGACAGCGGCGCAGAGAGATCGGCGACATAGCGCTGTTTATCCCAGCTGCCGTAGCTCGCTTCCAGATTCCCGGTGAACTCTTTGCTGTCGGCGTGCTTACGCACCATGTTGATGGAAGCTGACGGGTTACCTGGGCCGGTCAACAGGCCGGTGGCACCGCGCACCACTTCAACGCGCTCGTACAACGCCATATCGGTTTGGGCATCGCCCAGGTTCCAGCGTGATGCAAAAGCGGTAGGTATGCCATCAACCATGTAGTTATCGATGATGAAACCGCGTGAGTAGTAGTTCGTACGATCCATATCGCTGCTGACGCCTCTAATACCGGTGGTATTCGACAGTACGTCATTCAGGGATTGCAGCTGCTGATCTTGCATACGCTGCTTGCTGACAATGCTGACCGATTGCGGAATATCACGTGCGGTCAATGCCATTTTGGTACCGGCACGGGTGACCGGGACGCTGTAATCTTTTGCTGCCTGCTCTTGCGCATCGCTGCTGGCGCTGGCATCCACAGTCAGAGTTTGTTCTGTTTTGGTGCTATCCGCGGCCTGGGCAATACCTGACGCTACCATCATTGCCAGTACAGAGATACGCAATGCACGTTGCGGTGCACGGCCTGATTCCCTGACGCGCTTTTCTTTGAAAGACATAATATTCCTCAATCAACTTATCGTTATTTTGTGTTGGCGGCATAGCTGCTGACGTCTGTTAGATCCAGCCATAAATAACGTGCTGAAAAGAAATATCAGGATGAGGTATTTCCCGACCGTGCCGTCCTGGCACAAACAGAACGACCGTAAAGATGCCGTTAAGAAAGCAAATGAGAAATATACGCATTAAGATTACTATTGCAAGAAATTGTTACCGCTTATCCGGCAATTTTACATTTGGATATTTCCTTATTCTTCAATGATTAATAATACAGGTGGGTTATTTTCGGACATTATCACGCAGATTATTGGAGCAAACCTGTGATAAATCACAGGTTCTCGTCGTGATGGTATTCAACGGATCACCAGGGCCAGCGTTTTTCCGCCAAATCCACCAGAAGACGTGAAGCGGGTGAAAGCTCACTGAGTGAGCGGAATTGCCAGCCAAAGGTACGCGGCATCATGACCAGCGGCAGTGGAATTTCAATCAACTCACCGCCCTCACCTTTTAATAAGCGGCGGGAAAGAAAACTCAACAACTGGGTTTGCGCCAGCACGGCGCGCAGCGGGGACAGCGTATTACTTTCCATTTGCGCGCGCGGCGCCGCATAGCCACCGCTGCGCAAGCGTTGTTCCAGCCACTGACGCGTCGCGACGTTATCGGAAGGTAACAACCAGTTATATTCATCAAGCTGTTCAGGCGTCGGATGAATATTCGCCAGCGGATGGTGACGGCTGGCGGCAATAACCACCGGATCCTCAATCAGCGGCCGGGTAATGAACTCGCTGTTCCCCCTGCGGCAGAAAACCCAGAATCAAATCGACTTTGTTCTCACGCAGCAGCTTTTGCAGCAAATCATTCATCCCGACCGTCACTTCGAGTCTGGCGGTGGGAGCTTTGTGCAACAAGTCCTTACTCAGTACCGGTAGCATAAATTCCGCTGCCGTGGCCGCCACGCCTAACCGGATAACGCCCGCCGTTCCCGCACCCAGCGCCTGTAAATCCTGCCGGGTGACCTGCATCATGTGCACGACTTTTTGAGCACGTTCACAAAGTAGTAGTCCCGCTTCGGTGAGTTGCATCCCACGCCCCACCTTGAGAATTAACCGCGTGGCGTAAAACTTCTCCAGACGTTGCAGACATTTGGTTAAGGCGGGCTGAGTGATACCAAGGGATTGCGCCGCCTTACCCAGATGTCCTGTTTCCTTCACCGCCAGCAGATAATGCAGATCTTTCAGTTCCATTCATTCCCACCAGGAATCAATTGATAAAATTCAGAGAATATAATTTATCACTCTACGCTGCCAGGATGGAATGACATTAACAACAGAGCAACACGCTGTTCGCGTCACCTTGTGGCGCTTAACAAGGGAGTAAAGGATGAAACATTCACTGAAAACACTGGTCGCGATGATCGCTTTGGCCAGCAGCGCACAGGTTTTGGCACAAGACACGCTGCCCGTGACGTTGCCAACGCAACAGGACAGTCGTCTGGAGCAGGTCGCCACCTCACCACGCGTGTGGAATGGCATTACCGTCAGTCATGACAACCGTTTGTTCGCCTCGTTAACGCAATCGGAAGGTGCGGGTCTGCAACTGGCAGAAGTGATCAACAATCAGCTGAAAGCCTTTCCCGATGACAGTTGGAATCAGTGGAACGCTAACGATCCGGAGCATCATTTCTACCACGTTAATGCGCTGCGCATCGGTCCGGATGGCGATCTATGGGTGATGGATTCGGGCAATAAGGGGATTGGCACCGGCGATCAGGCCGTGGCCGGTGGCGCCAAACTGGTCCACATCAATCT
>NZ_DAMDQC010000230.1:0-4972 GCF_032082325.1 Pantoea sp. CTOTU50773
CCGGTCGCGTGGAGCGAGAAAAGCCCTTACCGACCTTTCTGTTCCAAACGTTGCCAGCTTATCGATCTGGGTGAGTGGGCGGATGAAGAGAAGCGGATCCCAAGCAGCGGCGATCGCTCAGAAAGTGATGACTGGAGCGAACAGCAGCCTTAAGGCTGCTGTTTCAGTTTATTGATTACGGGTTCATTTGCAGCCGGGAATTCGTCGGCGATAAGCTCGCCTTGCGCAACCCATCGTCCCGGTTGCCCTTCTTTACCCCAGGGTTCGCCTTCCCAGCTTTCCACCAGAAAGAACCATAAAGTGATATGCCTGTCGGGGAACTGATATTCCAGCGATTCAAATAGCGTAGCGGACGTTACGTTAATACCCGTTTCTTCGGCAAGTTCGCGCACCAGCGCCTGCTCCGGGCTTTCCCCCGCTTCCACCTTGCCGCCTGGAAACTCCCACTTATTCGCCATGTGCGCGTCGGCGGCGCGACGGGTAATAAAGATTTCGCCCTGGCGATTACGTATAATGCCAGCCGCAATAGTCAGTCTTTTCATTTACTCTGCCCGTAAAAAAAGGCGCAGCACGCTGCGCCTTTCTGTTTATGGATGCCTTAGCTCAGACGGCCGTGGCACTGCTTGTATTTTTTCCCGGAGCCGCAAGGACACGGGTCGTTACGACCCACTTTGCGATCGCCGGTTTGTTCAGCAATGGCTGCCGCAGCCGCAGAATCATCATCCTGGTGGCTAAGCTGCTGCATCTGCGCCAGACGCTCCGCTTCCAGGCGACGCTGCTGCTCCATCTCTTCAACTTCTTCCGGCATGCGCACCTGAACTTTACTGAGCGTGCTGATCACTTCATATTTCAGCGACTCCAGCATAGCGGCGAACATAGCGAACGATTCGCGTTTATATTCTTGCTTCGGATCTTTTTGCGCATAACCGCGCAGATGGATGCCCTGACGCAGATAATCCATCGCCGCCAGATGCTCTTTCCACAGTGAATCCAGCGTTTGCAGCATCACGCCTTTTTCGAAGTTACGCATCATTTCAGCGCCAACCACTTCTTCTTTCGACGCGTAGTTTTCATGCGCACGGCTCATGATACGTTCACGCAGCGTTTCTTCATGCAGATCCGGCTCTTTATCCAGCCATTCTGCAATCGGCAGATCCAGATCGAAATCGTTGCGCAGACGCTCTTCAAGGCCCGGAATATCCCACATTTCTTCCAGCGACTGCGGTGGAATGTAGGTGTCGATAGTGGCCTTGAACACATCTTCACGGATGCTGTTGATGGTTTCAGACACATCAGACACGTCCAGCAGTTCATTACGCTGACTGTAGATAGCGCGACGCTGATCGTTGGCCACATCATCGTATTCCAGCAGCTGCTTACGGATATCGAAGTTACGGCTTTCCACTTTACGCTGTGCATTGGCGATGGCTTTGGTGACCCACGGATGCTCAATCGCTTCGCCTGGCTTCATGCCCAGTTTACGCATCATGTTAGACACACGATCCGAAGCAAAGATACGCATCAACGCATCTTCCATTGACAGGTAGAAGCGTGATGAACCGGCATCACCCTGACGACCCGCACGGCCGCGCAACTGGTTATCGATACGACGTGATTCGTGACGCTCAGTACCGATAATGTGCAGACCGCCCGATGCCAGAACTGCATCATGGCGCAGTTTCCAGGCTTCTTTGATGGCCTGAATCTGCGCTTCTGAAGGTTCATCCAGCGCTGCCACTTCGGCCTGCCAGCTGCCGCCCAACACGATATCGGTACCACGACCTGCCATGTTGGTTGCGATGGTGACTGCAGCTGGTTGACCTGCCTGTGCCACAATATCCGCTTCGCTGGCGTGGAATTTGGCGTTCAGTACGCTGTGTTTGATACCCGCGCGCGTCAGTTCGTTAGAGACCACCTCTGATTTCTCAATCGAAATGGTTCCGACCAGCACCGGCTGGCCTTTCGCAGTGCAAGTACGAATGTCTTCGATGATCGCGTCGATCTTCTCTTTCTCGGTCATATAGACCAGGTCAGCCATATCTTTACGCACCATCGGACGGTTAGTTGGCACCACGATGGTATCGAGTTTATAGATCGAGCTGAATTCAAATGCTTCGGTATCAGCAGTACCGGTCATACCGGCCAGTTTTTCATAAATACGGAAGTAGTTCTGGAAGGTGATGGAAGCCAGCGTTTGGTTCTCGTTCTGGATTTCCACGCCTTCTTTGGCTTCAACAGCCTGGTGCAAACCATCAGACCAGCGACGTCCCTGCATGGTACGGCCAGTGTGCTCATCAACGATGATCACTTCGCCATCTTTTACGATGTAATCGACATCGCGGGTAAACAGCGCATGCGCACGCAGTGCAGCCGTCACGTGGTGCATCAGCATGATGTTGGTTGGCGAGTAAAGTGACTCACCTTCTTCCATAATGCCCTGGCTCACCAGCAGCTCTTCAACTTTTACCAGACCACGCTCGCTCATGTGAGCCTGACGTGCTTTCTCATCGACCCAGAAGTCGCCTTCACCCTGGAAGGTTTCTGAGTCTTCCTTCTCCTGGCGTACCAGGTGAGGAATGATTTTATTCACTTTGGTGTACAGCTCGGAGCTGTCTTCAGCAGGACCGGAGATGATTAACGGCGTACGCGCTTCATCGATCAGGATGGAATCCACCTCATCCACCAACGCGTAGTGCAGTTTACGCTGTACACGCTCTTCCGGGCTGAATGCCATGTTGTCGCGCAGGTAGTCGAAGCCGTATTCGTTGTTAGTACCGTAGGTGATATCCGCAGCATAGGCAGCGCGTTTCGCCACCGCGGGCATGTTTGGCAGGTTGATACCGATAGACAGACCCAGGAACTCGAACAGTGCACGGTTGTTTTCGGCATCACGCTGAGCCAGGTAATCGTTCACCGTGACCACGTGCACGCCTTTACCGCTCAATGCGTTCAGGTAAGCCGGTAGTGTTGCCGTCAGGGTTTTACCTTCACCGGTACGCATCTCGGCGATGCAACGCTCATTCAGCACCATGCCGCCAATCAGCTGTACATCGAAGTGGCGCATACCAAACACACGTTTACTGGCTTCACGCACCGTGGCAAAGGCTTCAGGAATCAGGCTTTCAAGGCTTTCACCTTTCTTCAGGCGTTCACGGAACAGGTCGGTCTTGGCTTTCAGTTCGTCATCCGAGAGCTTGACGAAATCCGGCTCCATCTTATTGATGACATCGACGATTTTGCGCATGCGGCGCAGAGTACGATCGTTGCTGCTGCCGAATACTTTGGTTAACAATTTGATTAACATGGTAAATTTTTCTCAATTCAGCCGCATTCATGCGGGCTGGAAAATCTAAAACAGGATGTGGAAAATCGTTAGCTGTTAAGCAATGGCAGGCCCGGCGCGGATGCCATGAATAGCAGCCTGCCAGTCAGCAGAAGTGTGAATTTGAGGTTCGCGATGACGCAGCGTTTCCTGCGGCTCTAATGCAATAGCGGGTTGAGCTGGCGATGTGAGTAGCGCCTGCAGCGAATCGATTAACGCCAGCTTTTGTGCCGCCAGCGGGGCAGTATGACTCTCTTCCGCTTCTGCTGGTGGCGTCATGCTAAATGAGAGGTGGCGAATGACCGTGCGAATGGCATGCTGATGCCAGTAATCGACATTGAAATTAGGTCGACGCGCACTTTCCTGCAGACGGATTAAATGATCGAAATGAACAACATTGCCGACAAACAGGCTGCTGATGGGCGAGTCTGTCGCCGTGGACTCCGCACTTTGCGCACAGGCAGGCAAGCCCAAACTGGCCGCCACCATCCCTAACAAGAGATGAGGCCAGAAGTAGCGTCTGCCTAATTGTCGCCAGCGTGAGAAAATCCCGATCACAACCTGTCCACAGTTAAATAAAGTAATGAAGCCGTTGCGGTTATCCGCGAACCTGCTCATATGAGCGCCAGATAATAGCACTTATGTGGGGCCAGGACACCAGTGATTAAAGGGCTTACGGGGGATTTCACGTTTATTTGTACAGGCTTTCGCCAGTGATAGCAGAGAATTGAGAGCGGTCTTGCAGGAATAAAAAACAGGCAATAAAAAACGGCAGCTTCCACTGACCGGAGAGGGTGTCAGGGAAACTGCCGTTTTTATGACTGACTTACGCCAGAACTAAATTTGGAGCTTTGAATGCCAGTGGCAGTTCAGCTTCGTCTTCGAAGGTTGCCCATTCCCAGGCTTCCTGCTTCGCCAGAACCGCTTGCAGCAACTTGTTGTTCAGCGCATGGCCCGATTTGAACGCAGAGAATGCGCCAATCACGTTGTGGCCACACATAAACAGGTCGCCAATCGCGTCCAACATTTTGTGACGAACGAACTCATCTTCAAAGCGCAGACCGTCTTCGTTGAGTACGCGGAAATCATCAAGACCAATCGCACAATCTAAGCTACCGCCCAGGCACAGGCCTTTAGACTGCAGATATTCGATTTCACGCATAAAACCAAAGGTGCGCGCACGACTGATTTGGCGAACAAACGCCTCAGCCGAGAAGTTTAACTGGTAACGCTGCGAGCTTGAGTCAATTGCCGGATGTTTGAAGTCGATAGTAAAGTCGAGAGAGAAACCGTTATAAGGTTTGATCTCGGCCCACTTATCACCATCTTCAACACGCACCGTCTGCTTAACGCGTACGAATTTCTTCGCACTATTCAGCTCTTCGACGCCTGCATCCATCAGCAAGTAGACAAAAGGCGCGGCACTGCCATCCATAATTGGGATTTCGGGCGCATCGACTTCAACAATAATGTTGTCGATACCCAAGCCAGCCAATGCAGCATTCAGGTGCTCAACCGTCGATATACGCACGCCTTCATCATTCACCAGGCAGGTACTCAGCATGGTGTCGCGCACGTATTTTGCATCAGCCGGGAAATCAACCGGTGGATTCAAGTCAGTGCGACGATAGATGACCCCGGTATTAGCCG
>NZ_DAMDQC010000231.1:0-4929 GCF_032082325.1 Pantoea sp. CTOTU50773
ATCGTCCTGTTGGCTCATGAATTCTCCGTCGGGTTTGAAGCTTGCTGACGCTGTTCCGTCAAATTATGGCGTGCCTGACGCCAGTTGATATAACGCAGCCGCGTCAATCGCCACAGCACCCACATCAGGGTGATCAGCGCCATCGCGGCAGTCAATAAATAGGTGTCGTTGTAGGCCAGCACGTTAGCCTGGAGTGTGGCCACAGCTTGTAGCTGGCTGCTGCTCTGCGCGCTGAGCAGAACGTTGTCGGGCAACTGGCTGCTAAACAGTGAACTGTATTGGCTGAGGCGCTCGATGACATTGGGATCAAGCTGTGAAAGCTGATCGCCCAGCAGGCTGGAGTGGTACTTCTCCCGCCACGTCTGGAAGGTGCCGAGTATAGCCGAGCCAATCAGCCCGCCCAGATTTTGGCTCATGCCAAACAGCACCACAAAACTCACCAGATTTTTCGGCTGCGTCACCACACCGCCAATCCCTAACAGCATCGCGGGCGCGAGGAAGAACGCGCTGCTAAAGCCGAGTAAAAACTGACTGACATACAAATTGTTGCCGCGTGTCACTGGGCTGGATTGTGCATCCATGTACGAGGCGATGATCATCACCACCAGCGAGGTGACGATGGGCCAACTGAGATGCGTCGGTTTGATGGTCAATGCACTGGCGATCATGCCAAAAATCACCCCAGCGATAATCGCTAAAGCCAGGCCACGCATCTGGTCATTCAGCAGCCCAAGCTGTTGCAGGAAGCCCACCGCGCCGGTGTTTTGCTCGGCCAACACAATGCGCATCATGATCATCACAATGCCCAATCGCACAATCATGCCGTTACTCAGCCATCGGGTGTTAATCAGCGGATTCGTGCGGTTATGTTCCACCACCACTGCCGCAACAATCAGCACCAACGAAAGGGCTAATGAAATACCCAACCACGGCGTGGTAAACCACCACTCGATGCGGCCCAGCGATAGCACGCCGCACAGCAGTGCCATGCCGGGTGCCAGCAGGATAAAGGTGACAAAATCCATCTTTTCAAAGGTCTTGATACGATCGCCCGGCGGCAACTTCACCACCAAAACACAACCGAGCGCTATCATCGCCAGCCCTAACTCAAACAGATAAAGACCGCGCCACTCTTCCAGCTGGAGCAATTCGGTAGAGAACAAACGGGCGAGCGGGATCGCCAACTGCGATGCGGTGATGCCGATCACCAGGGCTTTGAGTCGGTGTTTCGCCGGCCAGGCCTGAATTTGGTAATAGATACCAAGGGAGCTTAGCGCCGCGCCCACCATCCCGTGAGCGGTGCGCACAATAATGGCGGAACTGAGATCGTTGGCCAGGATATGGAAGAACGCCACGATGACGTAAAGCACGAGAAAAGCTTCGGTAAACAGCCGCAGGCCAAACTGCTGACGAAATTTAACCAGCAGCAGGTTGATGGAAATGTTGCCCATCACGTAGACAGCCGGCAGCCAGGCAATCTCATTGCTGTAAGCGCCAAAGGTGCCCTGAAGATTGGTGAGATTGGCCGTCACCAGCGCATTACTGAGCGCGCCGGTGATGGAGATCAGCAGTCCAATAATGCCAAACGCCACGCGCTTTGAGGGCGAGTGGATTGGGGTGGAAGGTGAACCCGGCAGCATCGGTTTTTCATGAGGCAGCCATTCACGTTGTGCATAAGGATTGCGTTTTGCCACGATTAGATACTTCCCAGTCGAGCCAGCAGCTGTTGCAAAACCTTCTCGGTCACTGCCAGCGCTTCAGGATCGATGTCTGCCAGCAACTGTGCGCGCAAGCTGTCTGCCTGGGTTTTCACTTCAGCAAATGCGACGCTGCCCTGCTCGGTCAACACCAGCAGGCGTTTACGGCGATCCTCTTTCGGCTGCACGCGCGCCAGTAACTGCTGTTTTACCAGTCGATCTACCAGTGGCACCACGCTCGCTTCTTCTAATCCCAACAGTTGGGCCAGCGCTTTCTGGGTCGGCGGCTCCGTGGCCGTGGCCACTGTCGCGATGGCCATCCAGCTGCTCATACTTAAGCCACTCTCTTTAAGGCGACGATCGACTGCCAGCCGCCATGCATGTGCCGTAAGATGTAATAAACGCGAAAAAGGTTGCGGATAGTCACTCAAAACGTAGTAGCCTAATGATTAGAGACCTAACTAAACAAGTGCGTTATTATAAACAAAGTGTCAGCCTGATGAAAAGTTTGCTTAAATTAGCACTGTAGTTCGTGCGCCTCTGTCCTTCCACTCAATTCTCAAATAGATACGGCCTGCCACAAAGCCTATCCCTGTACAGCTATTTTGTATAAGTTTCGCGTAAATCAAATTATTTAAATCACTGATAAATAATAATAAGCACAAATCCCTCAAAAATATCATTGTACAAGTTAGGGTTCATTGTATAAGTTTATTTCCCGTGAGCCAGCGACTGGCTCCGTAACGAATGATGCACTTTGCGTCGCCTCTGAAGGTGTTTTTGGATTTCCACCTTCAGAGGTGTCTTTTTTGCGTTGGTTGATGAGTTTGGGTCTTACGCGCCTGTCCGCGCGTAAGTTTTTTCATCATGGAACTGAAGGCCAGGTTGCCATCAGACCGATCTGAAGGGCTTCATACATGCAAAACGCCGCCACCAGCAGTGACGCTATCGCTGACTACTTTAAACTCGCCGGTAACAGCGACAGCACCGAGATGGAAGTTTTCGGGCAGATCATCGCTGAAATCCTGCAAGCCGGCATGCCGGTCACCAATAAAGCCATCATCGCTTCGCTGATTAATCGCCTTGAGATGGAAAATGATGTGATCCAACTGGATATTTATCGTCATCTTCTCGAACTGGTAGTTAACAAAACGCCTGACGATCTCTCGGTGTAATACCGGATTCCAGGGACGGACTCACTCTCTTCTTCGCTCTCCCGCTAGCTTCATCCCTCAATGCCCGCTAACATCATCCGCGTTTAGTGTCCAACTGGTTGCTGCCATGCCGTGACGGTATGCGCAAAATAATAAAAGAGCCTGCACATTTATGAGCCGATCTACAGAACACGCCCCTGCGGCGAACGATATTACCGTGGGCAGCGTTTTACGCTCGCCTGCGCTGCTTACCCGTGAGTGTCTGGCGGGAGTGATTACCGCACTGGCACTGATCCCGGAAGTGATCTCCTTTTCTGTTATTGCGGGTGTCGATCCCAAAGTGAGCCTTGTCGCCTCGGTGGTGCTGTGTCTGACCTTGTCGATTTTAGGTGGCCGCCCAGCCATGGTCACGGCAGCAGCGGGATCGGTGGCACTGGTGATTGGACCGATGGTGCACGCGCATGGGGTTGAATACATTCTTCCTGCGGTAATCCTCGGCGGTATCATTCAGATTATTTTTGGTCTTGCCGGGCTGTCCCGCATGATGCGCTATATTCCGCGTTCAGTGATGCTGGGCTTTGTGAATGCGTTGGGCATTCTGATTTTCTTCGCGCAGGTTCCCCACGTCTGGGGGCAATCGGGATTGGTATGGGTGCTGTTTGCCGTGACCCTGGCGATTGTGCTGCTGTTACCCAAAATCCTGAAAAGCGTCCCGTCACCGCTGGTCGCCATTGTCGTCGTCACCGGGGTGGCGTTGTTGCTGGGTTATCGCGTGCCTAACGTTGGCGATGAAGGGCCAATGAGTTCAGGCTTGCCCGGATTTACCACGCTGCTGGTGCCGTTTAATTTACAGACGTTACAGATTGTCTGGCCTACCGCGCTGAGTATCGCCTTCGTGGGTTTGATGGAATCTCTGCTCACCGCCAAACTGGTGGACGATATTACCGATACGCCTTCAGGTAAGCGCCGCGAGTCCTGGGCACTGGGTGTCGGTAATATTTTGGCCGGTTTTTATGGCGGTATCGCTGGCTGTGCCATGATCGGTCAGACCATTGTTAACGTTGAGCTGGGCAAAGCACGCACGCGCATCTCAACCATTGCGGCAGGTATTGTGCTGTTGCTGCTGGTCACCGGACTGAGTCAGATCATGGCGCAGATTCCTATGGTGGTCCTCGCGGCCATCATGATGGTGGTCGCAGTGAAAACTGTTAACTGGCACAGCCTGCAACCCGCCACGCTAAAACGTATGCCGTGGTCAGAAACCTCGGTGATGGCCCTGACGGTTGTGGTCACCGTTTGGACTGGCAACCTGGCGCTGGGCGTATTGATTGGCGTCATCCTCGCCATGATGCTGTTTGCACGTCGTATTGCCCATGTTATCCATGCTGAGCGCAAGTTAAGCGATGACGGTGAACAGGTCTATTACACGGTGCGCGGCCCGCTGTTCTTTGGCAGCAGCAATGATTTATTCGAACATTTCGATTACGGCCACGATCCGAAAGTCGTCACCATTGACCTGACGCATGCACAAATCTGGGATGCATCCAGCGTCGCGGCACTGGATGCCATTGAATACCGCTATCAACGTCACGGTGCAACAGTCACCGTCATCGGACTGGATAACCGCAGTAGCGATTTCCGCGATCGCCTGAGCGGTAATCTGGGGTGATGATTTTAATGAGGTGAGTCTGAGTCACTTCATCCAGAATGATGATTCTCTGAGCTGTCATCTCCAACGAGCTGACAGCTTTTTTATGTGCTTGAGTCAGCGAGAGATCAACTACGCTTAGGAGGCAACGCTGGGTTGCCCGAAGAAAGGACGTTATTGATGAAGCATTTTTTCGCTGGGATGATGATTATCACTTGTCTGGCAACGTTAATAGGCTGCCAGCAATCCGACAGGCCAATTGGGCCAGATGGACGCCCCAACGTGCCCACCGAGCAGCCTATTCCGGGCGGGCCGATGAGCAAAGGGCCTGTGGGGCAACTGCAAGCTTAAGGTTAATCGTGCCCGAGAGCCGTTGAGCCGTTGAGCCGTTGAGCCGTTGAGCCGTTGAGCCGTTGAGCCGTTGAGCCGT
>NZ_DAMDQC010000232.1:0-4879 GCF_032082325.1 Pantoea sp. CTOTU50773
TCATGCGGCCATTGCGCGAAGTGGTATTCACCGCTGTCACCTCACCGCTGACCTTGACGCTAAAGACACAGGGGTTCTCTTCCTGTGCGCGGTAGCCGTAGGTTTGACAGGCGCTGTCAAAATCTTTGGCGGACTTTAGCGCATTCAGCAGTTCCGCCACCGGCTTCGCATCGTGCTGAATCTGCGGCACCAGTTTCTGCTGCCAGGTCTGAGCAATATTGGCCATTTTGGGATTGGGGGGATTTTTCAGGTCGGCCAGCTCCTGCTGCGACACAATGCGGCAACCGCTAAGGATCACGATAGGAAGCAGTAACCAGAGTCGTTTGTGCATCTCATTCTCCTGGGCGCCTGCTGTGCAGGCGCACCGATTATTGATTACGACTTGTAGTTAAAGTCCTGCACACCTTTAGCATTGTCCGGGGTGATTAAAATGCCGCGGAACATCACGCGCTGCTTCTCCGGCTTCACCCCTTTCTGGATGAAGTTGTCGAGATCGGTCACGCCCTGCGCAGCAATAGCCTGCGCCTGCAACATTACCGTAGCTTTCAGATCGCCTTTTTCTACCGCATCACGCTCGTCGTTGCTGCCGTCGATACCCACCACGGTGACATCGTTGCGGCCTGCGGCTTTAAGTGCCGCAATCGCGCCCAGCGCCACCGGACCGTTACCACAGATCACGCCTTTTACATCGGGATGGGCCTGCAGAATGCTGTCCATAATGCGTTTGCCATCGATCAGGGTGCCTTTCGCATCCTGACGCGCGACAGATTTCATATCCGGATACTGATCCAGCACCTGGTGGAAGGATTTCGAGCGGGTGACACAGTTATTGTCCGCGAGGTTACAGGTCAATTCGGCATAGCTGCCTTTTTCACCCATCTTCTCCACAAACACGTTGGCCACATCAGAACCCGCCTGGAAGTTGTTGTGGGTGATCTGCGCCAGCGCCACATCGTCGACCGGAATTTCACGGTTGATCAGCACCACGGGGATCCCCGCATCTTTGGCTTTTTTGATTGCTGCGACGCTGGCGGTGGAGTCGGCGTTATCCAGCACAATGCCCTGCACTTTTTTACCGATGGCGGCATCGATCAGTTCGCTCTGCTTCTTAACGTCTTCACCGTGCGACAGCACGCTGGTTTTATAGCCCAGCTCTTGCGCTTTCAGGTTGGCGCCTTTGGCTTCGGAAGCGTAATAGGGGTTATCCAGTGAGTTCACCAGAATCATGATGGTGCCTTTGTCGGCAGCGAAACTGGATTGGGCGATCAGGCAACTGGCAATGGCAGTGAATAACAGGGTACGTTTTTTCATGTTCGTGCTCTCTCATTGTTTTGTTGTTATTGCAGGGTTGAGGCCGTACTGGTGCTGGCGCGGCATTACCAGATGGTGAAGCCGCCATCGATCATTAAATCTGCGCCGGTGATCATGTCGCTGCCGTTGCTGGCGAAGAACAGCACGGCAGCGGCAATTTCATCGGTGTAAGCAAAACGCCCTAGCGGGATCAGTTTTTTCATCTGTTCGCCCTTCTCACCGCGCCAGGCCTTTTCGCCCATCGGCGTCAGCACCACGGTGGGTGACAAGGTATTGACGTTGATACGGTGTGGTGCGAACTCTTTGGCCATCACTTTAGTCATACCGAGTAGACCCGCTTTGGCAGAGGTATAGGCCACGTGGTTATCAATGGCGATGGAAGCGGCCTGTGAAGCGATATTGATGATCTTGCCGCCATTACCGGCGCGCACCATGCGTTTGCCCGCCGCTTGTGAGCAAAGAAAAGGACCGGTGAGATTGACGGCGATCTGCTTTTGCCACTCGGCAAAGTCGGTTTCCAGTACCGGCTGTAACATCACATAACCCGCGCAGTTCACCAGGATATCAATGTGGCCGTAATGCTGTTCAACCTGGTTGAACGCCGTCTCGACTGAGCCAGCATCGGTCACGTCACAGCACACCAGCAGTACACGATCGGCAGAGAATTGTTCCTGCACAGCCGCCACGCGATCGCTTTCGAATGGAGGGTAAAGCAGGGCCAGCCGTGCACCTTTCTCTAACAGCATGGCGTTACTGGCCATGGCAATTCCACCGAGGCCACCGGTCACCACCGCCACCTTGCCGGTGAGGTCGAGATCGGTATTTACGCCGTAGCGCTGGTTGACATCGTATTCCCCACTCATCCCTTCGCTCCTGTTTGCATGTTCAGCGGCTCTGGTTATCTCTGGCCGGATATGTTTGCAGTAACATTGATTTTCGAACAAAAATATAAGCTATCGTTTCGCAATGGTTTGTTGGTGAGATCAAATTTCATACAAATGATGCAAACTATTTTTATCTTACTGTATTTTAAGTAAATAACTGAATATCACGTTTTGTGATATAGAAATAACGGCTGGCAGGTCTATGTGAAATCAATTGCATGGCTTTATCTTATTTTCATTCGAAAATGCATCTTTGTGCGAGCCGCCTCGCAAATCCCTGGTGCGCAGAGTAAAATCATCACGGGTTTTCTTATTGCCAAAACCAGACCGTGATTGGAAAGAGGGAGCATTTCGATTGAAAAGCAAATCTGAGCAGCTGGCTGATATGCAGCAGCGTCGTGAGAAGATCCTGGAGATGATCCGCGAAGACGGCACAGTCACGGTTAAAGCGCTTACCGATACCTTTGGCCTGACCGAGGCAACCATCCGCACCGATTTGCGTATGCTGCAAAAAGCCGGGCATGTGCAGCGTTATCACGGTGGCGCCACGCTGATGACCGGTAAGCAGAACACCGGCGCACTGCTGCTTGAGCGTCAAACTCACCTTGATGAGAAAGAAGCCATTGGCCGGCTCGCCGCGCAGTATGTGGAAAATGGGGATACGGTGATTTTCGATTCTGGCACCACCACCACCGCCATTGCGGAAGCAATTGGCCACATCCGTCGTTTATCGGTGATCACCACGGCGGTGAATATTGCGCTGAAGCTGGGGGGCGAACCGGGGATTAATATCCTGCTGACGGGGGGGACCTTCAAATTTCCAACACTCTCGACGTCCGGTGAGAAAGCCGCTTCTTTCTTTGAAAACGTGCTGGCCGAAAAGCTGTTTCTCGCCACCGCCTGTATTTCGCCCCGCCTCGGGTTAAGCTTCCCCAGTGAGACGGATATCAAAGTGAAGATGGCGATGATCAACTCCGCCAGTACGGTATTTGTGGTGGCAGACTCCAGCAAAATCGATAAGGTGTCGATGTTTGCCCTGCCCTGTGACTGGAGCAAAATCCATTATTTGATTACCGATCGCGGGATTACGCCGGCGCAGATTGCAGCGTTTGAAGCGTTAGGGGTACAGGTGTTGGTGGCAGGCATTGAAGAGACAAAAAAACGCGCGGTGTTTTGAGCATCAATTCCGGGGCGGCCCACTCGCAGCCGCCCCCTCAATGCTAATTAGAAACCTAAGCTATCCAGCAAGTCATCCACCTGATCCTGGTTCGCTACCACGCCAGGTGCATTGGCATGGATCTGTGGACCATGCAACAGGCTGCTGGCGTCTTTACGCGCGGCAGCGTTGGCTTCAGGCATATTCTCCAGCAGCACCATCAGCAACTGACGCTCGATCTCCTGGATCACATCCATCATGCGCTTGATCACCTGGCCGGTAAGGTCCTGGAAATCCTGCGCCATCATGATCTCAAGCAGCTGCTTGTTGGTGTACGAGGTATGCGACGGCACATCACTGAGAAATTCGCGCGTATCCGAAACCAACTCGCGTGCATCCGCCAGCTCAATCGGGTTTTCAAACCACGCATCCCAACGGCCTTTCAGCTTGTTGGCGTTGGCTTCCATTTGGTCCTGGTGTAGCTGCGCGGCTTCAACGCAGTTGAGTGCGCGTTCTGCCGCTTGCGCCGTCATCTGCACCACGTAATCCAGACGGTCACGCGCGTCCGGAATCGCTTCCGCCGCTTCGTCAATCGCCTGGTCTAACCCCAATTCGCGCAGGCTGTCGCGCAACATACGCGTCAGCGAGCCGATACGGGTAATAATGTCGTGTGCCGAGGCTTCTTCGGTTGGTTTCGAAAGGTCGCTCATCACATCTCCTTACATACCCAGTTTTTCGAAAATTTTACCCAGCTTTTCTTCCAGCGTGGCTGCGGTGAACGGCTTCACTACATAACCGCTGGCACCGGCCTGGGCAGCTGCAATGATGTTCTCTTTTTTCGCTTCGGCGGTAACCATCAGCACCGGCAGTTTGCTCAACGCCGCGTCCGCACGAATGGTCTGCAGCAGTTCCAGACCGTCCATGTTGGGCATGTTCCAGTCGGATACCACGAAATCAAAACCACCCGCACGCAGTTTGGTCAGTGCATCAACACCGTCCTCTGCTTCTTCAACGTTGTTGAATCCCAGCTCTTTCAGCAGGTTGCGGACGATACGACGCATCGTATTGAAGTCATCCACCACCAAAAAGCGCATGTTTTTATCAGCCATATCTACTCCTGTGTTGTCTCGTCCGGCAGGACGGGCTCGTTAAATTCGCAATGCCTGTCCGGCGCTAATTTTTGCCAGCATGTGCTGACTGATGTGTCCTAAATCGACTACTTCACTGGTGCCGCCCATCGCAATCGCTTCGCGCGGCATACCAAAGACGACGCAACTTGCTTCATCCTGCGCGATGGTCCAGGCACCGGCGCGATGCATTTCCAGCATCCCGGCGGCACCGTCGTTACCCATCCCGGTAAGGATGACACCCACGGCATTTCGTCCTGCGTGCACCGCCACGGACCGGAACAGCACGTCAACAGAGGGCTTATGACGGTTCACCGGCGGGCCATCATTCAGTTTCACCACGTAGTTGGCGCCACTACGGCTCAACTCCATGTGCATCGCGCCCGGTGCGATATAGGCAT
>NZ_DAMDQC010000233.1:0-4833 GCF_032082325.1 Pantoea sp. CTOTU50773
GGCGGGCGCGATCATTGTCGGCAAAACCGCGACCACCGAGTTTGGCTGGACCGGATCCAGCTATTCACGGGTATTTGGTCATGGGCGCAATCCGTGGGATCCGGCGTTAACCAGCGGCGGTTCCAGTTCGGGATCGGCAATCAGCGTGGCGGCGCGCATGGTGCCTGCCGCGCTGGGCTCCGATGGTGGCGGATCGGTGCGTATCCCCGGTGCTTTTTGTGGCATTTTCGCCCTTAAAGCCTCGCTGGGACGCATCCCAACCTGGCCGTGGTCTGCCACTGAAATGCTCAGTCATGCCGGGCCGATGACGCGCACGGTTCGTGATAGCGCACTGCTGTTTGATCTGCTTTCTGGACCGGATGCGCGCGACCATCAGGCGCTACCAGCGAAAAATGAATCCTGGCTGGCACGCTGCGACCAGCCATTGCCCGCGCTGCGTGTGCATTACAGTCCCACGCTGTTTAACACACCGGTCGACGAGCAGATTGCGCGTTGCGTCGAACAGGCGGTGGAGCAGATTGCCCATACGTTACCGGTGACGCTCACGGCACGCCCGCTGGATTGGTCATCACCGTTTGAGACATTTGACACTTTATGGAGCGGCGGGCGCGGTGTGGCGTATGGTGCCGCACTGCAGCAGCAGCTCGACCAGCTCGATCCGGGCTTTGCCGCGCTGATTGAACGCGCGCAGCGCCTGAATCTGGCCGACTACCTGGCGGCGCAAAAACAACGAGCGGCGTTTGCCGGACAAGTGCACGCCTTGTTTGACAGCGTGGATTTACTGATCACGCCTACGCTGCCAGTGCTGCCGTTCTCGGCCGATCGCCATGTGCCGGAAAATCAGTCGCCGGGCGACAGCGGAGTAGAGTGGGCGCGCTGGACACCTTTCACCTGGCCATTCAATTTGAGTGGTAATCCGGCGGCGACGATTCCCTGTGGTTTTACCGCGCAAGGTTTACCGGTGGGTTTGCAGGTGATCGGCCGACGTTATGCGGAAGGCGACGTATTGCAGTTCTGCGCGGCGCTCGAAGCCCTGATGCCGTGGGATCAACATCAACCTTCTCTGTAAGGCGCGGCCTTGAGACCGCCCGATAGGTATACTGCGGTTTTGGCCTCTAAAAACAGAAGGTAAGCATGATTAATCAGCCACGTCTGGATGAGATAAAACGGATTTTACACCACGACAAACGGGTGCGCGTCACGGAACTGGCGCAGAAATTCGTGGTGTCAGAAGAGACGATTCGCCGCGATCTTAAATATCTGGAAGAGCAGAGCGTATTACGACGCGTGCACGGCGGTGCCATTTTACCGGTGCCCAGCGAAGAGCAGCCGTTACAGATACGCAGCCGTATCAAGCCGCGTGCTAAAGCGCGTATTGGTCAGCTGGCAAGCGAATTAGTGGAAGAGGGGATGGCGCTGTTTCTGGATACCGGCACTTCAACGCTGGCACTGGCGCAGCAGTTGACCCGCTTCTCGCGTTTGAAGGTTATCACGAACTCAATGGATATCGCCGCGCTGCTCACGCAGCAAAGCGACAACGCTGTCACGCTAACACCAGGGCGCGTTCGGCGAAATGATAACGCACTGATTGGCCCCCATACGCTGGAGTTCGCGCGTCAATTCCACTACGACATTGCCTTTATGGGCATTGGTGCAGTGGATCGGGACAACGGTTTTATGGATTACGAAGAGCCTGAGGCGTTATTAAGGCGCGTGCTGAGCACGCACTGTCGCCAGAGTGTGATTCTGGCAGATGAAGGCAAATTTGGACTGCGAACCTTTGTGAACACGCTGCCGTTTAGCGCGGTTGACACCTTAGTGACCAATGCGCGACCCGCGGCAGCTTTTGTAGCGAGTCTGGAGAGTGCCCATGTCAACATCCTCCATCCCGGCAATGCCGAGGATGACACCGCAAGATTATCAGGCGTTTGATGCGCTGTTCGCCCTCAGCAGCAGCATTGGTGCAACGCCAGCAGGCGGTTTACATCGCCTGACGGCATCTGCTGCGGATAAGCAAATGCGCGATGCCTTTTGTACCTGGCTGACGCAACAGGGTTTTCACGTTCACGTGGATGAAATTGGCAACATCTTTGGCTTGATGACGCTTTGCGAAGGCGCGCCATGGGTGCTGTGCGGTTCGCACCTGGACAGCCAACCGCTGGGTGGACGTTTCGACGGTGCCTACGGCGTCACCGGCGCTGCAGTGACCATGGCAACATTGGCTCGCCAGCTGCGCGACCATTCGCAAACCGCGCAACGTAATCTGGCGGTGGTGAACTGGACCAATGAAGAGGGTGCGCGCTTTCAACCCAGCCTGACCGGCAGTTCAGTGTTCACAGGCGCACTCTCGCTGGAGCAGGCTCTGGCGTGTTGTGATGGCGAAGGTATCTCGTTGCAAACAGCTTTGCAAAATATTGGTTATCGCGGAACGGCGTTACCCGATCTGACGGTGGCGGCCTACTGCGAACTGCACGTTGAGCAGGGTCCACATCTTGAATTGCAGCAGAAACAGATAGGCGTAGTGACGGAAACCTGGGCGGCACTGAAATGGCAGGTGACGTTTCGCGGAGAGCAAAACCATACCGGCCCGGCATTGATGGATCGCCGGCGGGATGCGCTGCTGGCAGCCGCGCACACCATTGTGGCGGTACGTGCAGAGGCTGAACGCTATGGCGAAGCACTGCATACCTCGGTGGGCCGTCTGGAAACCGTGCCTAATTCGCCGAACGTAGTGACTTCTGAAGCCACGTTATTTATTGAGTTTCGTTCTGCTGATGAAGCGCTATTGCGCCAGTTGCGCGACAGCTTCGGCCAGCAGATGCAATCGATTGCGCAGAACACGGCCACCGATGTCAGTCTCGACCGTGCACAGTATCGTCCACGACAGCAGTTACATTCGGCATTGAGTGATCTGGCTTTAGCGCAGGCGGAAAAATTGGGGCTGAAAGCGATGCCGATGCGTTCAGTAGCAGGTCACGATGCGATAAGCATGAGCTATCACTGCCCGAGTGCATTGCTGTTTGTGCCCAGCGTAGACGGCCTTTCGCACAATGAACGTGAATACACCGCCACCGCCGACTTGCATCGCGGTCTCGACATGTTGATGGCGATGCTCACTGAGCTCTGCCTGAAAGGGGAGGACGCCTTATGTTGATGCGTTTACAGCAAGCGCTGGCGAGTTGGCAACCCGCGCAATCCTTTGATATTCAGCCAGGCACGGCAGGTGTGGCGTCACCGCATCGTTTAGCGACGGAATGGGCCGGATTTCGCCTGCAGTCAGCGGGGCAAGGCTATTATGCCAAGGTGCTGTTCGATGATCAGAAAGCGTTGATTGATTTCCAGCGCAGCTCTGAAATTAGCTGCTAGGCGGGCGAGTTGGGCATCGCACCGGCGCTATGCCACGCCGATCCGCGCAATGGCGTTCTGATCTTCGCGGCGCTGGATGACAGCTTCCGCTGGGCGCGACTGGATGCGTTACGCGATCCGCATCACTTTGCCAGCCTGACGCGTACGCTGGATAAATTACATCACTCAGGATTGCCGCTTCCCTTACACAGCCGCCAGCAGGATATGTTGCGGCTACGTCTTCAACTGGAAACACAGGGTGTGCAACAGCCAGATGAGCTGCAATGGATGGGGGAATGTGTCGATTTGGCGTGGGAAGCACTCAACGCCGTGTACTATACACCCGTTTTGATCCACGGCGATAACATCGCCAGCAACTGGATGGTCAACCCTCAGGGTGAATGGCGCTTGCTGGACTTTGACTATGCCGCGCGCGGGGATGCCTGGCACGATATCGCGACGCTTATCCACGAACAACTGCCTACTGACGATCGCTGGCGTGATGCGATTCGTGCGTGGCGTGGTGACAGCAGCGAGGCTGATGTAGCGCGTTGTCGCTTATATGCGCTGGTGGATGATTATCACTGGACGCTATGGGGCATGCTGAACGGTGTCACCAGCACGCGCGGTCTGGAGTTTGCCAAGCTCGGCCAGTGGATGCTGTTGCGCTGCCGTCAGAGCCTGAGCGATCCCCGTTTTGAACGTTGGTTAAACCTGACAGCGGAGCAGGCAAAATGAGCAAATCTCTGGGTGAAGCGCAAAGCTGGCAGGAACAGCGGGTGGAACAAGCCATTACGGCGATGCCGGAATGGCAGGGCAGGGCGGTGCAGTATCGTCCGGTAAGCGGCGGTATTTCCAACGCCAACTGGCACGTGGCAGTCGAGGGCGCGCCTTGTGCTTATTTCGTCAAAATTCCCGGCGAAGGCACCGAGCGCTTTATTAATCGTGACACCGCACATGAAGCGAGCCTGAAAGCCGCGCAAACCGGCTATGGCGTGCCGGTGGTGGCCTATCTGCGCGATCTTGGCGTGGAAGTGTTTGAGTTCATCGATGGCTGGCGCGCCTCGTCAAACCTCGATTTCCAGCAATCCGCGATTCGTCATCGTGCGTTGCAGGGCTTGAAAAGTTTCAACGATCAGCCGTTGCTCAGGCAGAACAAAACCGTATTCGACATGCTTAATGAGCATATTGAGCAGGTCAGTGCACTCAATGTCGCGCTCTCTGCTGATGCTGCCTGGTTGCACAAACAGGCACAGCGCGCGCAGCAGGCGTTAGAAGCGGCGGGATTAGATTTGGTGCCGTGCATGAATGACACGCTGGCGGGTAACTTCATGCTCAATGCGCAGAACGATATTCGCCTGGTCGATTTTGAATATGCATCAAATAACGATCGCTGTTATGAACTGGCGCTGTGGTTTGGCGAAATGTTTTTCACACCGAAAATAGAACAGGAATTGCTGGAGGACTATTTCGGTAAAGTGGATGCAG
>NZ_DAMDQC010000234.1:0-4773 GCF_032082325.1 Pantoea sp. CTOTU50773
CTGGGTACGCGACGGGCAAATCTGAAAAGCGCATCGCCACCAAAAGGCTAGCTTATCGTCGCTGAAGCACTGGCTGTGGCAAAAGAATGAAGGGGAATAATTAAGATCGAATGAATCTATACGCCTGAAAATTCAAGCGGTAGCTAGCAGGAAGAGGTGAGTTTGCGGGAGACGTCAGTCGAAAGTGAACAGGGCGAAAATCGGTGAAGACAGCTGAGACTTCGCTAAGAAAAAAGGCGAGCACCCGGCTCGCCTTCAGAACTTATTTCAGTTCCAGCTCGTTCATCGCGGCAATGCTGAAGCCGCCATCAACGTGTACCACTTCACCGGTGATACCACCCGCCAGATCAGAGCACAGGAAGGCCGCAGAGTTACCCACGTCTTCGATGGTGACAGTGCGGCGAATTGGCGTAACGGCTTCACAGTGAGCCAGCATCTTACGGAAATCTTTGATGCCTGATGCTGCCAGAGTTCGGATTGGACCCGCGGATACGGCGTTAACACGCGTACCTTCAGGACCCATCGCGTTCGCCATGTAACGTACGTTGGCTTCCAGAGACGCTTTAGCCAAACCCATTACGTTGTAGTTAGGAATTGCGCGCTCAGCACCCAGATAAGACAGGGTCAGCAGGGCTGAATTCGGGTTCAGCATTGCACGGCACTCTTTCGCCATCGCCACGAAGCTGTAGGCAGAGATGTCGTGAGCGATTTTGAAGCCTTCACGGGTCACGGCGTTCACGTAGTCACCATCCAGCTGATCGCCAGGTGCGAAACCAATTGAGTGAACAAAACCGTCAAATTTTGGCCAGGTTTTTGCCAGTTCGGTGAACAGCGCAGTGATACTCTCGTCTTCTGCCACATCGCACGGCAGAACAATGTCAGAACCCAAATCTTTAGCGAACTCTTCCACACGACTTTTCAACTTGTCGTTCTGGTAGGTGAAAGCCAGTTCTGCGCCCTGTTTGTGCATCGCCTGTGCAATACCGTAGGCAATGGAGAGTTTACTGGCAACGCCAGTAATCAGAATGCGCTTACCGGAAAGAAAACCCATAGCTGTAATCCTTATGGTCATTGTTGTTGGCGGTCGCAATGATTAAATAGTAGGCGACCGACGTTAATCGACGTGCGGATTCTAGCACGTCTCTCTCAAATGCGGTAAATCGCACCGCGTTTTCGCGATGTGATGAACAATCAACGCACTTTGCGCCAGGCTTCAGCGGTTAAGGCTTCGCCAAAATGGCTGGTGATCAGCCGCTTAGTGAGGTCATGCAGTGGCGAGGCCAGCACATCAGCCGTGCCGCCGCGTTCCACCACTTCACCCTGATGCATCACCAGCACCTGATCGCTGATGTGCTTCATCATGCCGATATGTTGCGTCACATAAATATAGGCGATGCCGTGCTTCTCCTGCAGTTCCAGCATCAGATTCACCAACTGCGAACGCATGGTCATGTCCAGTGAGGCGAGGGCCTCATCGGCGACAATTACCTTCGGCTGTAGGATGAGTGCGCGAGCCAGCGCAAGACGCTGTTTCTGGCCGGGGGCCAGCATATGCGGATAGTAACCGGCGTGATCGCGCAGCAAACCCACCTGGCGCAGTGTGGCAATAATGCGCTTCTCTCGCGCTTCATCATCCAGTTCGGTATTCAGGCGCAGCGGGAAATCGAGGATCTGACTGACGCGCTGGCGCGGATTAAGCGAGGTCGAAGGATCCTGAAATATCATGCGAATACGCTGGCTGCGATAACCGTAATCGCCATACTCCAGCGGATGATCGTCAATCAGCATCTCACCTGCCGTCGGGGCCACCATGCCGCTCAACATTTTCGCCAGCGTGGATTTCCCCGAGCCGTTCTCGCCAATGACCGCTAAGGTCTGCTTCTCACGCAAGGTGAAGCTTACCCCTTTCACCGCCTCCACATGCTGTCGGCGAAACAGACCGGTGCGATAGCGATAGGTTTTACTCAGGTTGCGCACTTCCAGCAGCGTTTCCATGCTCATTGCCCCTCCACATTTAACGGGAAGTGACAGGCAAACAGGTGGGATTTAGTGCCGGTGAGGCGCGGTGTCTCAATACACTTACGCTGTGCATAGGGACAGCGCGGTCCCAGACGACAGCCAATCGGTAAATGCTCCAGTGAGGGAATCGCGCCGGACAGTGTGTTCAGGCGGCTTTTATGCGGCAGCGCACTGCCAAAGTCGGGCATCGCGCGAATCAGCGCCTGTGTATAAGGATGATGCGGCGTATCCATTAAATCTTCACTCTGCGCGGTTTCGACGGTCTGACCGCAGTACATCACGTTTATGCGATCCGCCCACTGGCTCATGGTGCGCAGGTCATGACTGATCAGCAAAATCGTGGTGTTGTTATTTTGGTTGAGGCGACTCAACAAGCGGAATATTTGTGCCTGCGTAGTGGGTTCCATGGCATTGGTCGGCTCATCGGCGATTAGCAGACGTGGCTGATTGGCCAGTGCGATGGCGATCATCACCTTCTGACATTCACCTTCCGTCAATTCATACGGGAAACTGCGCATGATGTCTTTGTGGTCTTTAATGCCCACGCGGTGCAACAGCTCGATGGCACGCGCTTTGCGCCAGAACCACAAACGCTGATACCAGCGCCCTTTAAACGTCCAGCGTGGGATCGCCTGCATCAACTGGCGGCCGATGCTTTCAGAGGGATCCAGGCAGGATTGCGGTTCCTGGAAAATCATCGACACGTTATGGCCGACAATGCGGCGTCGTTCGCGCGGCGACAAACGCAGCAAATCGATATCATCGAACACCATACGATCGGCGGTGACGCGCCAGTTGTCTTTGGTTACGCCGCAAATCGCTTTCGCAATCAGGCTTTTGCCGGAGCCGGATTCCCCCACCAGCCCACGTACTTCACCTTCACTGAGCGTCAGATTAATGCGATCCACGGCCTTCACCGGACCTTCTGAGGTCATGAACTCAATAGTGAGATTACGAATATCCAGTAACGGCATTATTCAGCTCCCGCTTCTACAGCGCGACGGATGCCATCGCCCAGCAGGTTAACGATCAACACACTGACCATCAGCGCGACGCCGGGCAGCATCACGGTCCAGGGCGCGACATAAATCAGCTCCAGCGCATCGCCCAGCATCGCTCCCCATTCCGGTGAGGGCAGCTGTGCCCCTAAATCGAGGAAACCGAGTGCGGCAATGTCGAGAATGGCCATGGAGAGTGAACGCGTAAATTCCCCGACCAGCAGCGGCAGGACATTGGGTAGCACCGCGTTCCACAGAATATTCAGATTGCGCGCGCCATCCAGACGCAGCGCCACCACGTACTCTTTTTCCATCTCGTTATGTACCGCAGTATAGATCTCCCGCACCAGGCGCGGAATGATTGCCAGCAATACCGCCAGCATGGCGTGTTCAAGGCGTGGGCCTAAAAAGGCCACCACAATGATTGCCAGCAGCAGCGAAGGGATGGAGAGCAAGGTATCCAGCACGTGGTTCATTACCGCAGAGCGCAAACCGTGGGTAATGCCAGCCAGCACCCCCAGGATCAGGGCGCAGATCGCGGCTAAAACCGTCACCATGATGGCCGAACCAACCGTTGGCGCTACGCCGCTCAGCAGGCGACTCAATACATCGCGGCCCAAATCATCGGTGCCGAGGAAGAAGGAGACATCCCCGTAGCGCGACCAGGAAGGGGGCAACAGCTGATGGCCGACGAACTGCTGGTCGATACCGTAAGGCGACAGCAAGCCGCCAAACCGGCACAGGAACAGCAGGGAGCCGAAACCGTACAACCCAATCATGCCACTGGTATCACTATAAAAACGCTGCCAGAACAGACGAAACGGGCTGGGTAACTTCGTCTCTGCATAGATATTATCTAAGGGCATACCATTCCTTGTGTTTCAACGGATTAAGCGCCGCACCCAGAATATCTGACAGCACGCTGACCAGAATCACCAGACCGCCGACTACCATCACACCGGCAGAGATGGCCGCATAATCCTGCTGACGAATGGCGTTGATCAACCAGCGGCCAATGCCCGGCCAGTTGAACACCACTTCCGTAATCATCGCCAGCGTCAGCATGGTGGAAAACTGCAAACCCAGGCGGGGGATCACTGGCGGCAGCGCGTTGTGCAGCACATGGCGGCGAATCACGGTGAAGCGGGATAATCCGCGCGTCGCCGCCGCCTTCACGTAGTTTTTATCCATCACATCACTGGTGCTGCTGCGTAGTAAACGAATCACCTCGGTGGTTGGCGCGACCGCCAGGACCACCACTGGCAGAATCATATGGGTCAGGGCACTCATCAACATCTCATGGCGCCACGGTGAAGGACTCAGCCAGGCATCAATCAGTGCAAATCCGGTCACGTTTTGTACCGGGTAGAGCAGATCAAAGCGCCCGGAAACTGGCAACCAGCCCAGTGTCAGGGAGAAGAACAGGGTGAACAGCAGTGCCAGCCAGAACACCGGCATCGAGAAACCGAGCAGTGCCAGTGCGCTGATGGCTTTATCCTGCCATTTTTTGCGCATCACACCCGCGCAAATTCCCAGCGGAATACCCACCAGAAGCGCCAGCATGAAGGCCAGAATGCAAAGCTCCAGCGTGGCGGGGAACACCTCGCGCAGTTGCAGGTCGATCAGCTGGCCGTTGGTGCTGGAAACACCGAAGTCAAATTGCAGCAGGCCTTTAAACCAGAACCACCAGGCATCGAACAGTGAGGCACCTTCCAGCGGCGCATTCGGCGTAAAGTAGCTAAGACTGAAACTCACC
>NZ_DAMDQC010000235.1:0-4760 GCF_032082325.1 Pantoea sp. CTOTU50773
GCGCAGCGGTTCCTGCGCTGACGTAGCCGCCTCAAATGAGGCCAAATCAGCAAAGTCGGCAACGTCATATTCCAGCGTTCTCAAGAGAAAACCCAATGATTCACGCACCGACAAATCATCATCCACTAACCAAACTTTTGCGCTCATTCCGTTACTCCGCCAGTGGGAAAATTAGGGTGATTTCCGCGCCGCCTTCGGCGCGGTTTGCCAGCCGCAGCTGGCCATTCATGCGTAACATCAAGCTCTCAACCAGCGTCATGCCAAGCCCCATGCTTTCTGGTCGCGAGCTGTAAAACGGCATACAGGCCTGCGCTAATCCTTCGACAGAAAAGCCTGGTCCGTTATCACTGAAGATGATTTTAATCTCGTGCGCCAGGCGTTCTGAATTGATAGCCACCCACGCATCCGCCTGCCCTTGCTGCATGTGGATCGCATTTTGTAGCAGATTGTGAAAGACCTGTTCGAGCCATTGTTCGTCGCCGATAACACGCGCGTGGTCATGCTGAAACTGCTGATGAAGCACCACAGCGCCCGCATCCAGTTCTTGTTGTAATAGCACCGTGACTCGCCGCCATGTTGATTCAACACCGATCGCAGTCATCGCCACCGGGCGTTCGCTGACAATGTCGCGAAAACGTTGCAGCAATCCGGCCAATCGTTCAGTTTGTAAACTGATGGCACCGAGTGTCTGCGGCAGGCTATCGTGTTTGCCTTGCTTAAGCAGCAGCTGGCTGATGTGTAACCACGTGTTAATCGCGGTGAGCGGCTGGTTAATTTCATGGATGATACCCGCCGTGAACTCCCCCAAAGATTCACGCCGCGTACGCTGGAAATAGTCAGCCCGCAGACGCATTTCGACGTTTTGTCGCCAGTGACGCAATAATCCCCAACCGAGAAAACCGATGATGAGCCACAACGTCAACGCCAGCAGGGGCGGAGCGACATGCAGCGCACGCCAATCAGGATTCGCGCTGCCTTTAATTAGAAAAGGTTGGTAGAGGTTGATAAACGGACGCTGCCATTGCCAGCGCGCCGTTTCAGAATAGGCCGAAGTTAATATTGCGGGCTGAGCATGAATATGAAATGCAAGTGCCAGCCCGACCTCTGGGGCTTGCACGGCAAAATGCAAATCCACCAGCATGCGGAATTGTCGATAGGGGTTATACAGCCAGTACCGTCTTTCGCTGGCATCTTCAAACCGCGGGCCGGTTAGCGGCCTGTTCTGTGTGTGCTCAAGCTGCACGATTTGTGGAAATTTCTTCTGCAATTCAGTGAGGTTTTCATCACCCGTCAATAATGGCAACAGAGTTTCATTCTGCGTTAAATAGGCCGCAATACGACTGAACTGCTGATGGAATTCCGCTTCACGCGTGCGCCGTTGATCCAGGATTTGTTCGGCAAGTAATGCGAGCAAAGTCACCAGCGTGAGAAGTAGCCAGACCAGCCAATACCTTTTCATCCATGGGCGGTAAGTGTGAGGCATAGTTTTCCGTTGTTAAAGCGATAAAAAAGCCCTCCGGGTCAGGCGGGTTGTCGATCCTGCACCAGCATCCATTCATAGTTTTGCAACGTTGTAACCTGCCCACCCATTGGATTCAATCAGTTTTACTGGTTTAGCGCTGATTTCAGAAGTCTACCAGGTACGACTTTGATTTAGATTGGCTTTTTCCCGATCGGTGAGCGACTCTGCGTTATCCTGTTGTATGAGTTGATAACGAAACATCAGCTGTTTTAACAGTAATCCCGTCTGTGTTTGTTCACTCAGCTGATCACCGTTACCTTCAGCGTAACGTCGAAGTTGCTCTTCAACCGGAATCTGCTGGTTAAAGGCCTGCATCGCGGAAAAAATCCCCGTTTTAAGCTCACTCACCGTGAGATATTTTCCTTTAGTTTTATCCAGTCCATTGAGTTGTTCAGCCATATTTTCCAACTGCGCCATACCACGATGCCAGCTCTGTAATTTTTCCAACGATATCGCTTGTTTCTCTCTGCGCTGTTGTTCGAGCAGGGCTTGAGAGGCCATCAAGTGCTGATGCTGTTCGTATCGATACCAACTGCCACAGACAAAGACTAAAACGCCAGCCAGTAAGGCACAGCAGGCCCCACTCACAAATGATTTTAATGATGAAGCCGTTGTGGGCGCGTCTTGCTGCTCATCCGCATCAGGATAGACCACATAAACGCGAGCCGGATGGCTGTGGTGTTCACTGTTGAGTGCTGCCGGAATAAGCTGTACCGGAGAGGGCAGTCTTTCTTGAAGCTGCGTTATGGAGTGTTTGACCTGATGCAATAACGTATTGGCCTGCGCGAATTCCCTGATACCAAAACGTAACAACGCTTCACGCAAGGATATCAGCAACCGCTCCGTTTCTAATAGCTGCGCCGCCATCTCGCTGCCCACCACCTGCCAGCCACGGTAGAGACTTTGCAGACGTCGAAACATCACGCTGAGGATATCGGCGCGCGCATCAATCGCCAGCGGCCAGAAAATCGACCACTGATGTACCACCAGCGCGTCAATCAGATTCAAGCCTTCATTGAGCCCCCTCAAACCCGCGTTGTTGGCACGCGCCAAAGTGAACCAGGCCGCACTCTGCAACTCCAGTCCATTTTGTTCAAACAACCCCAGCGTGAGTCTCTCCACTTTGCCCCAATCAACATCGGGCCGGGCGGGATGCGTCAGCTTACTCATCTCTTCCCGCAACTGGGAATAGCCTGGTAAGGTGCGCGGATCTGCACCGGTTTTAATCACCTGATTCATATTCAGCAACCTTCCTTGTTTATCCCGTCAAACCACTGCCCATTAACTGCTGTTGCTTTAAGTGACGCAGCAACACTCTGCCCTCTGGTTTGAATTCCGTGCCGTAGCGCACCAGGCCAATACCGGTGAGTTCGGCTTCAATTGCGTAGCGCAATTCGCCTGGCACCGTTTGTTCCAGCAATGCCACCTCAATACGCTTAAGGCGCGGTTCGTACTTCAGCAACACGCTTGAAAAGGTGTGAAGCAGCTGGTGCGCAGTGCCCGGCATCCCCTGCAGAATGCGCGTCATATCCGGCAGTCCATAATCGGGGATGTGTGCAATTGAGCCTGCACGGGTATTGAGGATGCGCTGCAGATTATCCAGCACCGAAAGAATGACCTGGTCCCGTTCGCTCACGGCATCGAGCGCCAGCCCGCCACTAAAATTGCCGTAAAGGATCTCATAAAGTGAAGGCATCATCAGGGTCTTTTAGCCTTTTCCGCGACCAAAGTCAGTGTACCGTCACCCAGTTCAATCACCCGCGCCTTATCCGGGTCGAGATCATCGCGGGTCAGCAGCAGTCGCCACTGCTCATCCTGCGTGTCTGGCGACAGGAATAGCCCAGCCAATGCCACGAATTCCGCCTTATCGTCCATCGGCATATCAATACTGACTGACTCACCCGGGCGGATGCGTATGTCCTTTTGTGCCAGCAGGTCCGCCTTCAGAACCTGACTGTCAGCAGTGAATAGCGAGGGGTAGTCTGAGGCGTCAAAAGCGCTACTGTCCTTCAGTTGCCAGATGCGCACCACGGTTGAGAGCGCAACACCCTGTGCGTTGCGGTTTGCCCCTTCACGGGCGCGAAAATCGAGATGCAGTGTGCGTATTTGCTTGAAAAAAATGGATTTTGTTACGGAGACGGTGCCCTCTGATACTTTCTGCGTCAGACCGCAGCTGCTGACGCTCAGAGCCAGCATAAGAGGGATAAGCGTTTTACCAGCGATAGTCGCCCTGTTCATCGGTTTCGATCCTTGAAGGTTGCACCCGGACGCGCTGATAGCGACCGAGCTGTATGGTTATCTGGTTAGACTCGCGGGAGCCCGTGATTTGTGTCAGAGGCAGCACCGCCGTGCGCCCGAGTTGCTGCGCCCCCTCCTTCCGGCAGCTTAGCTGTGCATCAGGCATCATTGCGCGGTAAACGCACAGCTCCAGTCGCGCATCTAGCTTTGATCCCAGGTAGACGTGCAACAGCGCCATCAAGTCGCCGTGCAGTTGCCCGCCGGGGAGCCAGCCCCGGACTTCCTCAGGGTTGCCGGTGAACAGCCTCAGCAATACCTGACCGTTGACGTCTGTGGCATGCGTCCCCACCACCGGTCGATGCGTCAGACTGACAGGGTGGCGCGTGCTCATATTCAGTATTGAGGATTGGGGAATACGACGTGAATCCCAGGGCACGACCTGCGCGCGCGTGTCCGGTGCCAGCAGCTTCACTAGCGAGGAGACTCCTTCGGCGGTTCGACCGGGCAGCAGCATCACCGGCAGCAGCGCAAGGAAACGCGAGACCGGCGTCGCGATATTCTGCGCACAGCCGCTTATCCCCAGACCCGCCAGCCCCAGTAGGTACTGAGAGGTGTCATCGGTGCCACCAGGAGCGAAAGTTGCCGGGTAGGTGTATTTGCGCCAGATGCGGTAAAACTGCGTGGTCAGGCGGTGGCTGAAGATATCCAGGAAATCCTGCGTGGCCTCGTGCCCTTCGCGCTGCCGCGTCACATCATCAATGTAATGCGACGGCAGCGGAGACGCCGTGCCATAGAGCCCCATGAAATTAATGCGTACCGTGGGCGGCAGATGCGGATGAGCGGGCGCCTCTGCACCGCGAATTTCTCCTGCCGGAAAGCCCATGCCGGGATGAGGCCGGAAGCGCACTGGCTCGTGACGCACCTGCCCAGTGCTGCCCGGCACAGGTGCCCCGGGATCGCTCCTTTCCAGCAGATGACAGAAGCGGGCAAAATTCATGTA
>NZ_DAMDQC010000236.1:0-4738 GCF_032082325.1 Pantoea sp. CTOTU50773
GGCTTTGGTCACAAACGCGAAATGCTAACGAGCGTAATGGAGCAGGTTGCTGCCCTGCCCCATAGCCAACCGTGGTATGCCCGCCCTGCGGCTCGCACTCAGGAAGTGGCGCTGGTTGGCGGTGGCGTGGCGAGTGCCGTACTGGCGCTGGCGCTGTTGCGCCGGGGCTGGAAGGTGACGCTTTATTGCGCGGATGCAGCACCTGCGCTCGGTGCTTCCGGCAACCGTCAGGGCGCACTTTATCCGCTGCTCAATCAGCACGATCCCGCTCTCGCCACGTTCTTCCCTGCGGCGTTCACCTTTGCCCGCCGTTTGTATGACCAGCTACCGGTGATGTTCGAGCATGACTGGAGCGGTGTATTGCAACTCGGCTGGGACAGTAAAAGTGCCGATAAGATCGCCCAAATGCTGGAGATGGGATTGCCGCATGATGTGGCGTACGGCGTAAGTCAGGAGGACGCGCAGCAATTAGCGGGCGTCGAAACCGGTAGTGGTGGCATTTTCTATCCTCAGGGCGGCTGGCTCTCTCCGTCGCAACTGACCAGCAACCTATTGGAGCATGCGCAAACGCTGGGTTTACGCCTGCACTGGCTGCATCGCGTCACCACGCTGGAAACCACGACTGAGGGCTGGACCCTGAACTTCAGCGAGCAACCCTCGGTAAATCATCAGCAGGTGGTGCTCGCCAATGGCCATGCGCTGCTGGAAATTGAGCAAAGCAAAGACTTGCCCGTTTACGCGGTGGCGGGTCAGGTCAGTCATGTGCCGACCAATCCTAAGCTGGGCGCGTTAAATACCGTACTCTGCTATGACGGCTATCTCACGCCAGTCAGCCCGAATTTCAGCACCCACTGCATCGGGGCCAGCTACCATCGTGGCGATACCACAACCGATTTCCGTGCTGACGATCAGCAGGAAAACCGCCAGCGCCTGGTGAACTGTCTGCCGGATGCAGAGTGGCCACAGCAGGTGGATATCAGTGATAACGAGGCGCGTGTTGGCGTGCGCTGCGCAACGCGCGATCACTTACCGATGAGTGGCAGCGCGCCTGATTACGCCGCAACGCTGGTGCAATATGCTGATTTGCCGGGGCAACGAGCACGGGGTGAAACCCTTGCCGATGCACCGGTTCATGCCGGTTTATTTGTGCTGGGTGCGCTGGGTTCACGCGGCTTGTGCAGCGCGCCGCTGGCGGCGGAAGTACTGGCGGCACAGATGAGTGGTGAGCCGCAACCGCTGGATATCACCACGCTGGCGGCATTGAATCCGAATCGTTACTGGGTAAGAAAATTGCTGAAAGGTAAGAAAGCGGGACGCTAGGATGGCGGGGCGAGCGGCCGCCCCGACTTATCAGGCGGTCTGACGCGCCTGCTGGAACAAATTATCCCACATGCCAATCACCAGCGCCTGATCGCGTGGTGACAGTTCACCTGCGGCAATCGCATTTTGCAGGCTGTTGGTCACATGGATTTGCAGCGCTTCTGGCGTGTGCTCACCGCTGATTTCAATCTCAGCCACCGCCAGGGTCAGATGACCACGCAGATAGCCACCGGCAAACAGCTCGTCGTCACTGGCGTGATCAACCATATCGTCAATCAATGCCAGGATGCGGGATTCGAATTCTACGATCATCGTCTTGTTCCTTATTGCCCTTGATACGCCGCGCCGCTACTGCGCTGGCTTCACGCTCTTGCCCCGTTACACGCTGGTTCGCGTTCCCGGGGGTCGTTCATTCGCCGTTATGCTGCAACGCGGGTGACTTTGGGTCATTAATAATATGTTTGCGAATCACAGATCTTCCGGCCACGGGAAGTGTGCCGCCGTCAGCGCTGGCGTACCGTAATAGCTGGCTAACGCATCGATAAAACGTGCCGGACGTGCCGGGATACCCTGCTCAAAATAAGTCATCACCTGAGCATGGACCTTGCGCTGGAACGCGATGCGATCGGGTTCACAATCGCCTTCGAGGTTGTCACAGCTGACATTGAAGGGAAAGCCCGCCGCGACACAGAACAGCCACTCCAGCGCCTGTGGCTTGACTTCCACTGACTCGAACTGACTTTGCGTTTGCACATCCCGCCCATCCGGGCAGTACCAATAACCAAAATCCACCAGCTTGCGGCGCGCTTCACCGGCAATACACCAGTGAGAAATTTCGTGCAGCGCGCTGGCGTAGAAACCGTGAGCAAACACCACGCGGTTCCACGGCGATTCCTCATCCGCTGGAAGATAAATAGGTTCGTCATCGCCTTTAATTAGACGGGTCTGAAAGTCTTCAACAAAGCAGCCATCAAAAATATCCACCAGCTGCTGGTAATGATGTTCTGTACTCATAATATTTTAATCTTTAAAAAAATTAGCGCCATTGTCGCATTGGCAGCCGTTCTTGACGAGTACTGCTTTACAGCGTGGCTATCCACGCCAGCAACGCGCTGCCATGGCTATCCCACAATAATTTGGCGCTCATCACAGCGGATACAGTCACCACCATCGGGCGGATCAGCTTCTGACCCCGGCTCAGCACCAGTCTGGCGCCGATACGCGCGCCCATGAATGCGCCAATCAACATGATCACGCCCGTGCCCCACACTACCTTTCCGCCGAACATAAAGAACAGCAGACTGCCGAAATTGGAGGTGAAATTTAGGACTTTGGCGTGGGCGGTGGCCTTGGCAAGATTGAAGCCACACAGCGTCACAAACGCTAATGCATAGAATGAACCGGCACCCGGACCAAAAAAGCCGTCGTAAAAACCGACGCAACCACCGCCGACCAGCGCAAAAGCGATCCCCTGCAGGCGATGCTCACGGTCCGACTCGCCCAGCCGCGGCATTAACAGGAACCATAAACCGATGCTGATCAGCAGGAGCGGCAAAATCTGTCGTAGTACATCCGCCTGGATATGCTGAATCAGCACCGTGCCACACACCGCACCGATAAAGGTCATGGCAATGTTCAGCCGCTGTTCGCGCAGATTCACCGCGCCACGACGCACAAAGTAGAGGCTGGCAGAGAAAGATCCGCCCACCGACTGTAACTTATTGGTGGCTAAAGCCTGAGCAGGAGAGAGTCCCGCAGCGAGTAATGAAGGAACGGTGAGTAAGCCACCGCCGCCGGCGATGGAGTCGATAAACGCTGCCAGCACCGCAACCAGAAACAACACGCCCAGCAATAGGGGGCTAACAACAAAGAGGTCCATTTTTTTCTCGTAAAGTTAACCCGACCATTCTTATTGCAGGCTGGGCATCCGTGCTCTCTCCTGGTCTCACACATATCTGTGTCTGGGAGAGAGAACGTTGCCAATACTGCTGCAACAGGAAGCGTCACGGCTAAAGTAAATGACGATCTAATAGTGCCTGACAGGATGGCGGCAACGGCGGCGGCGTTTTCTTCACAGGCGGCGTGCTACCCGGTTTTTTCGGCAGGAACCAACTGTCTAACTCTGCACCACAACCATCACCCGGCGGCGGCGCGGCCTGATCTTCACACTCCAGACTGCCTGCCGGACAGCGCAGACGCACGTGCATGTGGGCACGATGGGCAAACCACGGGCGCACTTTATTCAGCCATGCACGATCGCTTCCGGCATCCGCACAAAGCTGCTTTTTAATCGCCGGATTGACGAAGATACGTGTCACTTCATTATCTTTCGCCGCCAGCTTGATCAGGCTGTCGATCTGCGGCTGCCAATGACGCGCAATCACTTGCTTATCATCCGGTGCCACCAAATCCAGTGGCTGTGGCTTCAGCAGCTGCTGCGCCGTCCAGCGGTTTTGCGGCAGCTGCAACCAGATATCGACATCCAACCCGGTTTGATGGCTGGCATGCCCACTGCTGAAGCGCCCGCCGGCCGCCATGCCCATGTCACCAATCAACACCTGCCCCAGCTGCAGTTGATGCACCTGGGTACTGAGACGCTGAATAAAGGCAATCAGATCGGGATGGCCGAAATAACGCCGCTGATCCTGACGCATGACCTGATAATTGGGTGAATTGAGTGGCAGTTGCTGTGCACCGACAATACAGCCGTTGGCGAACCCGCCAATCGACTGTGGGCTGCCAGCAATCGGCTGATGGATTTGCTGCCAGGGCGTGGCAGCAAACACGGCCGCACTGCACAACAGCGCGGCAACGGTGGTGAGCAGGCGGCGCATCCGTGGCTTACCAGCGCGGAACGCTGCTGTTGACGTCACCGTTCTGCGCACGCTGACGCAGCAGGTGATCCATCAACACAATCGCCATCATCGCTTCGGCAATCGGTACCGCGCGAATGCCCACGCAAGGATCGTGGCGACCTTTGGTGATCATCTCCACTTCTTCGCCTTCACGGGTGATGGTTTTACCCGGTACAGTGATGCTTGAAGTCGGCTTCATGGCCAGATTAGCGCTGATGGTCTGACCGCTGCTGATTCCGCCTAAAATGCCACCCGCGTGGTTACTCTGGAAACCGTCGGCGCGAATTTCATCACGATGCTGGCTACCACGCTGGCTTACCACGGCAAAACCGTCACCGATTTCCACGCCTTTTACCGCGTTGATGCTCATCAACGCATGAGCCAAATCGGCATCGAGACGATCAAATACCGGCTCGCCCAGTCCCGGTGGCACGTTCTCTGCCATCACCGTGACTTTAGCGCCGATCGAGTCGCCCTCTTTCTTCAGGCCGCGCATCAGTTCATCCAGCGCCTCCAGCTTGCTGGCGTCCGGACAGAAAAAAGGGTTCTCTTCCACGATGCTC
>NZ_DAMDQC010000237.1:0-4730 GCF_032082325.1 Pantoea sp. CTOTU50773
AGGAAGCTCCAGCAAATACCTATAGTTGCCGCACTTCCTGAGCCGGAACGAAAAGATTTCTGGAAACGTGCGAGAGATCGCAGACTTTTGGAGAGCTTTTGGCTTGTGGTCGTGATGTTGTGTTTGCATTTTGATCTGACGATTGCAGATCAAGCTTTTAATTCCTGTAGATTTACCCTGTCTGTCCAAGTGATTTTATGCAGCACCGCAAATTGCGGTGCTTTTTTTTGTCCTACACATCCCTGTGTACCCCTTTCGGGCCGTCACTGAAGCGACGTAAAAATTTCTCCGGGAAATTTTTGGCTTGCTGCTTACTGCCCCATCTCAACCATCTCTTTCACATCTGTACGATTGATCTGCTGCTCGTTGCCATTGGCATCTTTATAACTGATCATACCGGTTTCATCGTCAACTTTCGGTTTCCCGTCCGCTACAATGGTGCGACCATCATTGGTATGCATGACATAATTGCTGGAACAAGCAGCCAGGGTAAAGGCCATGGTACACACGGCCAGCACTGCGGCGAGTTTTTTCATCTTCTATCTCCTTGCAGATTGATTGCATTAAACCACCCGCAAGCGCTGACCAGAGGCAGCAAAAAGTGAAATCGACTGGTAAAGGTCGATTCGTTATGCGGGTTGCGGTTCAAACCTTGCAATAAATAGCATAACGCGCTTTTCCAGCTTTGCCAGCGAATCGGCCGGGTTTCAGCCTGGTCCTAAAATTGAATACAGTGGGTTTCGTATGACCATCTTCTCCCCAACCGCCTTCCGTGCGCAGTTTCCGGCATTAAGCGATGCGGGCGTTTATCTTGATAGCGCAGCCACTGCCCTGAAGCCTCAGGCTGTGATCGACGCCACATCGCAGTTCTATAGCTTGAGCGCAGGCACCGTGCATCGCAGCCAGTTCAAATCAGCACGCGACCTGACAGAGAAGTATGAACAGGCGCGCGGCCGGGTGGCCAAATGGCTGCACGCGGGCGATGACCGTCAGATTGTCTGGACGCGTGGCACCACGGAGGCCATCAATCTGGTGGCGCACAGCTGGCTGGCACCGCGCTTACAACCTGGCGATGAAATCGTAGTCAGCGAAGCCGAGCATCACGCCAATCTGGTGCCGTGGTTAAAGGTGGCACAAGCCGCAGGCGCGAAAGTGGTGAAATGGCCGATTGGCGCGGATCGTCTGCCCGATATTCGTCTACTGCCTGATTTGCTAAACGCACGCACTAAGCTGCTGGCGATTGGGCAGATGTCGAATGTCACCGGTGGCTGTCCGGATCTGGCACAGGCGATTACCCTGGCACATCATGTTGGCGCCAAAGTGATGGTAGATGGCGCACAGGGCGTGGTGCACGCGCCCCCCAACGTTCAGGCGCTGGACATCGACTTTTACGCCTTCTCCGCGCACAAGCTGTATGGCCCAATGGGGATTGGTGCGCTGTACGGCAAAGCCGAGCTGCTGGAAGAGATGGATGCGTGGCAAGGCGGCGGCAAGATGTTAACGCACGTCGACTTTAATGGCTTCACGCAGCAGGCGGTACCGTGGCGATTTGAAGCCGGCACGCCCAATGTCGCGGGCGTGGTGGGCCTGAGCGCGGCGCTGGAATGGCTGTCGCATCACCACGCTGAAAAAGCAGAGATGTGGAGCCAGCAACTGGCCAGCCTCGCCGAAGAGCAATTAGGCGAGATTCCCGGCTTTCGCAGTTTCCGTTGTGGTAATGCCAGTCTGCTGGCGTTTGATATCGCGGACATTCATCACAGCGATATTGTCACTCTGCTGGCAGAGCAGGATATTGCGCTGCGTGCCGGACAGCACTGTGCACAGCCATTAATGGCGGCACTGGGTGTTAGCGGCACCCTGCGCGTATCATTCGCCCCCTATAATAATTTGCAGGACGTGGATGCGCTGGTGCGCGCCATGCATCATGCCGTAGACCTGTTGAGTGAATAACGTTATGACCACCCTGATCGGCCCACATCCGTTTGGCGATGTGATTACTGAAGCCAGCCTGACCGAAAAATTTTCCCATTTTCATCAGTGGGAAGATCGCTATCGCCAGCTGATCCAGCTCAGCCGCCAGTTACCCGCTCTGGAAGATGACGTGAAGACGGCAGAGATTGAGCTGAGCGGTTGCGAAAATCGTGTCTGGCTGAGCAGCCAACGGCTACCCAACGGCAAACTTCACTTTTACGGCGACAGTGAAGGCCGCATCGTGCGCGGTTTGCTGGCGGTGCTGTTGACGGCGGTGGAAGGCAAAACGCCAGCCGATCTGTTAGCACAAGATCCGCTGGCGTTGTTTGATACTTTAGGCCTGCGTGCGCAGCTTAGCGCCTCACGCAGCAGTGGCTTAAAAGCGTTGGCAGATGCAGTGCAGCGCCACGCGCGCGCGCATCAAGCAGCCTGACGCGCCGCGCGTGCGAGGAATTTCTTCAACGCGTGCGACACCGCGATAAACCCGAAAGTGGCGGTCACCATGGTGGCCGCACCGAAGCCCGCCGCACAATCCATACGTTTCGGGCCTTCAGCGGTACTTTTGGAAGTGCAGACACTGCCATCCAGCTGCGGATACACCAGCGCTTCCGTCGAAAACACACAATCAATGCCCAGCTTACCTTTGCTGTTTTTGATCACGCCAAAATCACTCTTCAGGCGCTCACGCAGTTTTGCCGCCAGCGGATCCTGAATGGTTTTGGCTAAATCGCTGACCTGAATCTGCGTCGGATCGATCTGCCCGCCCGCACCGCCAGTGGTGATCAACGGAATCTTGTTACGACGACACCAGGCAATCAGCGCGGCTTTAGGGCGCACACTGTCAATTGCATCAATCACGTAATCAAAACCGGCTGACAGCATTTCAGCGGTGTTATCCGGCGTGATGAAATCATCAATGCAGATCACTTCGCACTCAGGATTTATGGCGCGAATACGCGCCGCCATCACCTCGGTTTTCGCTTGTCCTACTTTTCCTTGCAGGGCGTGGATCTGGCGATTGGTGTTGGTAATGCAGACGTCGTCCATATCGATCAGCGTGATTTTACCAATCCCGGTGCGCGCTAACGCTTCGGCGGACCACGAACCGACACCGCCGATACCAATCACACAAAAATGGGCGTCGGCAAAACGCTGCAGCGCCTCTTCCCCATACAGACGTGCCGTACCGCCAAAACGTTGCCGCCAGGCATCGCTGACTACTTTCATATCAAACCTTTTGATGCGGTGCGCATGAATACGCACCCTACAGAAACAGTGATGGACGCATTGGATCGCGAAGACTGGCGACCCATGGCAAATCAGCTGAATACTCCCGCTGATTTGCCGCAGGGAAGAATATCAATTCGCCCCGATAATCAGTGAACCATTATTGCCATTTTGCGGATTGCTGAACAGCGGCTGTCCTGCACCTGGCGCGGCTTTCAGCACCCAAACGCGGCCATAGTGATTATAAAATCCGGCAAGATGCGCAGCGTCTGGACCCACACCCTGATAGATGTCGAAGTGCTGACCTTTAATCGCCCCACCCACATCCAGTGCCACCATCAGGCGCATCTCATACTTGCCGTTAAATTTGCCCTTCTCGTTCAACTGCGGCACTTCGGCTAACAGCGCCGTACCTGCGGGAATCAATGAACGATCGGATGCGACAGACGCTTTGGCAATCAAAGGCACTGCGCTGGCACCGCGCACCGGCACATACTCTTCTGGTTTAAAGAACACGAACGATTGGTTGGTCTCCAGCACGTCACGCACCTGCTCCGGCGTATGTTCCTGTGCCCACTGGCGAATCGCCTGCATCGACATATCTTCTCGCTTCACTTCACCACGATCGATCAGTTCTTTGCCGATACTGTGATAGGCCCAGCCATTTTTGCCGCCGTAGCCGAAGAAGCGCAGCGGGCGACCGTCGCCGAAATCAACGTAGCCGCTACCCTGCACGTCCATCATAAAGTTGTCGATCAGCGAGTTGCTCCAGGCAATCACGTAACGATCATCAAGTCCGCCACTATATATAGAAGCACGGCTCGGCAGCTTCTGACCGCGCGTGCGCGGTGGCATGCGATAAATGGGATACTGGAACTCACCCTGACGCGTGTAGCGCGCTTCCACCACAGGGGTGTAGTAGCCGGTAAACTGCACGTTACCGTAATTATCGGTGCCTTCCATCTGATAAGCGTTAAGTCCGAACTGGCTCAACTGACGGGTATCGGCACCGGAGAGCAGCCAGTTCTGAATAGCGCTGTAAGTGCCGGTGTTGCGGCTGTATAAGCCACTGGAGGCACTCTGAATCTGCTGAATCTGCACACCAAAATCTCTGCCATTCACCGGGCGCCCTTTGGCATTCGGTTCATTGACCAGCCCAAGCGGTTGCTCCAGCTTGCCATCAATATATTGCTGACCACGGTCAGTCGGTTTAGAACTACAACCTGCTAACAGCGCGAGAAACGCGCCAGTAAGTGCATACTTCGCCCAATGTCCTTTCATCACTTTCTCTTTTTCTCGGTTGTTTGCACCGCGACGATAGCAAAGGGGCAGAGAGAATGAAATCCGCCACGAGTTACCGCGCTCACATCTGTACAATTAATCGCCCAATGGCACTATTAATCACCAACTGGCTGTAAATTTAAGGCTTTAACACAAAAAGGGGTTGCATCGCCGCGCGTCGAGAGTATAGTGCGCATCCACGGACGCGGGGTGGAGCAGCCTGGTAGCTCGTCGGGCTCATAACCCGAAGG
>NZ_DAMDQC010000238.1:0-4649 GCF_032082325.1 Pantoea sp. CTOTU50773
CGGTACTGCGTGAAATCGGCGTGGAAACCGGCGGCTCTAACGTGCAGTTCTCGGTTAACCCAAAAGACGGCCGTCTTGTGGTTATCGAAATGAACCCGCGCGTGTCGCGCTCCTCGGCGCTGGCTTCCAAAGCGACCGGTTTCCCGATTGCAAAAGTCGCCGCGAAACTGGCGGTGGGCTTCACTCTCGATGAGCTAATGAATGACATCACCGGCGGTCGTACGCCGGCGTCGTTTGAGCCTTCAATCGACTACGTTGTGACCAAGATTCCTCGCTTCAACTTCGAGAAGTTCGCTGGTGCCAATGACCGCCTGACCACGCAGATGAAATCTGTGGGTGAAGTGATGGCGATTGGCCGCACCTTCCAGGAATCAATGCAGAAAGCGCTGCGCGGTCTGGAAGTGGGGGCAAACGGCTTCGACCCGAAAGTGGATCTGGATGATGCCGAAGCCCTGACCCGCATCCGCCGTGAGCTGAAAGATGCCGGTTCTGACCGTATCTGGTACATCGCGGATGCGTTCCGTGCCGGTATGTCGGTGGATGGCGTGTTCAACCTGACTAACATTGACCGCTGGTTCCTGGTGCAAATCGAAGAGCTGGTGCGTCTGGAAGAGCAGGTTGCGCGTGAAGGTGTCAACTCACTGAATGCTGATTTCCTGCGTGCACTGAAGCGCAAAGGCTTTGCTGACGTGCGTCTGGCAAACCTGGCGGGCGTGGCAGAGAGTGAAATTCGCAAACTGCGTCAGCAGTTCAACCTGCACCCAGTCTACAAACGCGTAGACACCTGTGCGGCAGAATTCTCCACCGATACCGCTTATATGTACTCCACTTATGAAGAAGAGTGCGAGGCCAATCCAAACCAGGATCGTGACAAAATCATGATTTTGGGCGGCGGTCCAAACCGTATCGGTCAGGGTATCGAGTTCGATTACTGCTGCGTACATGCGGCACTGGCGCTGCGCGACGACGGTTACGAAACCATTATGGTGAACTGTAACCCGGAAACCGTATCGACTGACTACGACACCTCCGATCGTTTGTACTTCGAACCGGTGACGCTGGAAGACGTGCTGGAAATCGTGCGCATCGAGAAGCCTAAAGGCGTCATCGTGCAGTACGGCGGCCAGACCCCGCTGAAGCTGGCTCGTGCGCTGGAAGCAGCAGGTGTGCCCGTGATAGGCACTAGCCCAGATGCGATTGACCGTGCTGAAGACCGTGAACGTTTCCAGCAGGCGGTTGATCGCCTGAGCCTGAAGCAACCGGCTAACGCCACCGTGGCTACGCTGGAGCAAGCTGTTGAGAAAGCGGCAGGTATCGGTTATCCGTTGGTGGTACGTCCTTCCTATGTGCTGGGCGGTCGTGCGATGGAAATCGTTTATGATGAAATCGACCTGAAGCGTTACTTCCAGACCGCGGTTTCGGTTTCCAATGATGCACCGGTTCTGCTGGACCGCTTCCTGGATGATGCAGTGGAAGTCGACGTGGATGCGATTTGCGACGGTGAACGTGTGCTGATTGGCGGCATCATGGAGCACATCGAACAAGCCGGCGTTCACTCAGGTGACTCCGCTTGTTCACTGCCGGCTTATACGCTGAGCACTGAAATCCAGAACGTGATGCGTCAACAGGTCGAGAAACTGGCTTTCGAGCTGAACGTACGCGGTTTGATGAACGTGCAGTTTGCAGTGAAGGACAACGAGGTTTACCTGATTGAGGTGAACCCACGTGCGGCGCGTACCGTGCCATTCGTGTCTAAAGCGACCGGCGTACCTTTAGCGAAAGTGGCTGCGCGCGTGATGGCAGGCAAAACCCTGGCTGAGCAGGGCGTCACGAAAGAAATCATTCCACCGTATTATTCGGTGAAAGAAGTGGTGCTACCTTTCAACAAGTTCCCGGGTGTTGACCCGATTCTTGGTCCAGAGATGCGTTCTACCGGCGAAGTGATGGGTGTCGGTCGTACCTTTGCGGAAGCGTTCGCCAAAGCGATGCTAGGTGCGCAGAGCAACATGAAGAAAACCGGTCGTGCGTTACTGTCTGTGCGCGAAGGCGATAAGAAACGTATCGTTGACCTGGCGGCGAAGCTGCAGAAGTTTGGCTTCGAGTTGGACGCCACACACGGCACCGCTGTGGTGCTGGGTGAGGCCGGTATCAACCCACGTCTGGTTAACAAGGTGCATGAAGGTCGTCCACACATTCAGGACCGTCTGAAGAATGGCGAATACACCTACATCGTCAATACCACCGCAGGTCGTCAGGCGATTGAAGATTCCAAACTGATTCGCCGCAGTGCACTGCAATATAAAGTGCATTATGACACCACGCTGAATGGTGGATTTGCTACCGCGATGGCGTTGAATGCAGATCCGACAGAGAAAGTGATTTCAGTGCAGGAAATGCATGCGCAAATCAAAGGTTAATCAATAAGTTGACCGACTGAAAACGGCTCCTTTGGGAGCCGTTTTTTTTCGCCTGTTTATCATTGGTTGAATAAGGTTATGTGTGAAAAATATATTGATTTGACATAGTTTTTATCAGTTGATGCGATAACGGTTACACCTCGGATTATCCGCACAAAATTATAAATACGATCCCGGTAAGCGCACCGTACTATCTTGAGCGCTCATCAATAGAGCGCTCACCTTAACTGGGATATAAAAAATGAAAATGCGTGCTTTCACCCTCAGCGCAGTGGCTGCGTTATTAGTTGCTGCGCCTCTCGCCAGCCAGGCGGAAATTACCCTGCTGAAGCAGGATCCGCAGGCAGGCGATCCACTTAGTCGTCTTGATTTCAAAGTCGGCGGCAGTATTCGTCCTCAGTTCCAGCATCAGGCTGGCGTCAGTGATCAATCGTACAAGCGTAACGGCTACGATGGTGGTTCACGTTTCCGTTTCTCCGCGGATTACTACCTGTTTGATGACATCAGCTGGGTCAGCTACTACGAGCTGGGCGTGAACTTCCCGGCCTGGTGGGGTTGGGATAACCACTATGCCGATGGCCAGAACAACACCACGCGTCGTCAGCTGTACACGGGTCTGAAGAGCAAAACCTGGGGTCAGTTGACCTTTGGTCAGCAGAACAGCGTTTACTATGATGTGGTCGGCGCGAAGACCGATATCTGGGACTACGACATGCTGGCTCAGGCACCGGGCAACGGTATCAACGGTGACTACGACGGTTCATACCGTTCACGTAAGATGCTGAAGTACAAAAACACCTTCGGCGACGTTGATGTTTACGCTTCATACCTGTTTGAAGATAACAACTACCTGCCAGGCAACGGCCTGCGTTACAAGCGTAAAGGCGGCGGCTCACTGGGTGTGAACTATCACATCACCAAAGATCTGGCATGGGGCACGGCATGGAACTACACCCGTGCAGATATCCATAACCCAGGCACCGGTGAAAGCAAAGTCTATGACCAGAACATCTACGGTACCGCGCTGAGTTGGACCCCGGATAACTGGACGCTGTCTGCAGGTGCAGGCTGGTATCAGAACTTCTCACCAACCAAGAAGAATACGGTTAACAATTACTTCGCGGATGATGCGTGGGGCGTGGAATACTTCGCCGGTTACAAATTCCCAATTGGCCAGTACGCGGTCAAATCTATCCAGCCTTACTTCATGGGCGACCGTCTGGAGTTCGTCAATGGACGTAACTACAAACGTATCGACAATGGCGTTGGTATCAGCACTAAACTGGATTACGGCTTCCAGGTGGACTACGAATACGTGATCACCTCAAGCACCGACAAATCACTGGGTAACATGAACCTGGTGCGTCTGCGCTACGATTTCTAATCGAAGTATCAACGGCTCCTGCGGGAGCCGTTTTTCTTTGTCGCAGACAGTGCGGTTTTCTTTACACTCCATCACGTTAAAGCCTCATTTCACCCTGAGTTATAGCGTCCTGCCGGACTAATATGGCGTCTATTCCCAAGTATGGTGGGAAAGTCGGTGTAAAACTCTGTCCAATAACAAAAATGCGGTCGCATAGGAGCTTTACGCAAATAGCGGGGGCGGCCTATCGACGAAACTTTCGCCTTTACGTATCATTGCGCCAATTTTTTTCCTGTAGGTCTTTTAACATGATTAGTCTGATCGCAGCACTGGCAGCCGATCGCATTATTGGTATGGAAAATGCCATGCCATGGAACCTGCCCGCTGATTTGGCGTGGTTTAAACGTAATACGCTGAATAAGCCGGTGATTATGGGGCGTCTGACCTTTGAATCAATCGGCCGCCCGCTACCGGGACGTTTGAATATTGTGGTGAGCAGCCAGCCGGGCACCCATGAAGGCGTGACCTGGGTGACTTCGCTGGACGAAGCAGTGAAAGCGGCGGGAGACGTGGAAGAGGTCATGGTGATCGGTGGCGGTCGCATTTACGAACAGATGCTGGCGCGCGCCGATCGTTTGTATCTCACACACATTGATGCCGAAGTCGAAGGTGACACCCAATTCCCGGATTACGAGCCGGATGAGTGGCAATCGACCTTTAGCGAGTTTCATGACGCCGACGCGCAGAACTCCCATAGCTACTGCTTTGAAATTCTCGATCGCCGCTAAGCGTTAGTCAGCAAAACGCCTTGTCCACCGACAAGGCGTTTTCTTTTGCGCCTCCGTCAGGCGGACTGCTGCGGCGGGACG
>NZ_DAMDQC010000239.1:0-4530 GCF_032082325.1 Pantoea sp. CTOTU50773
GGATGCCTGTTGATCCACCTCTTTGATCAGCCCGCGCTCAATGAGCTGACGGGTAATTTTGGTGACGCTGGCGGGCGCAAGTTGACTGAGTTCGGCAATCTGAATGCGCGAAATAGGGCCTTGCTGGTCAATCAGCCGGTAAACGGCCGCGCTGTTGAGTTGCTTGACAAGATCGACATTTCCTATTTGTGTCTGGCCGCCAGTGGTCATTCAGTACTTACTCGCTGAGGACGTCGTCTCCATTGACTAACGTCTTAGTGATTTGATAATCGCGGGTAAAGACAGTGAGGTTAGCGACTTTTCCTGCTGTCACTGAACCCAGCTGTTTTTCCACACCCATTGCCTTGGCCGGGTAGAGCGTTGCCATGCGCAAAGCTTCATCCAGCGCGATACCACAATGTTCTACGCTGTTTTGCACCGCTTCAATCATGGTGAGCGCAGAACCGCTTAAGGTACCGTTTTCGTCAACGCAAAGGCCGTCGCGATAGTATATTGTTTTGCCTGCAAAAATGAATTTATCAATTGACGCGCCAGCGGGTGCGGTCGCATCCGTTACCAACACCAGCTTGTCACCTTTGATGCGCTTTGCATTACGCACGTTAGCGTAGTGGACATGTAAACCATCCGCAATGATGCCGCAGTATACATCAGGTGAATCAAACAGCGCACCGATCAGACCAGGTTCACGCCCTGCAAAGGTTGGCATGGCATTATAAAGGTGAGTGGCAAAAGAGACACCGGCACTGAAGCCCGCTTTGGCTTCTTCGTAAGTGGCGTTTGAATGGCCCGCAGAGACAATAATGCCGGCATTGCGCAGCTTGCCAATCACATCGGCACCGGCATTTTCTGGCGCCAGCGTCACTTTGGTGATCACGTCTGCGTTGGCGCAAAGAAAATCGACCATCTCCGCATCGGGCAGACGAATCAAATCTGGATTATGGGTACCTTTTTTGGCTTTGTTCAGCCATGGACCTTCCAGGTGCAGACCTAACGCCTGATTAGGGTGTTTGGCCAGATAGGCGCGCATGGTTTCGATGGCACGCTTCATCAAAGCATTGGTGCTGGTGATCAGCGTTGGCAGATAGCTGGTGCAGCCTGATTTTTCGTTGGCACGCTGCATGATTTCCAGCGTTTCCACGCTCAGTGCGTCGATATCATCGTTGAACTGCACGCCGCCGCAGCCGTTTAACTGTAAATCAATAAATCCGGGAGCGATAAACGCACCAGCCACATCCTGCTGTGCAATCGTTGCGTCAAGCGCCTCTCGTGGGCACACTCGCTCAATCAGGCCATCCGCAATCACCACTGCATGATTGTCCAGAATTTCATGACCGGTAAAAATCCGGCCGTTCACTAATGCGTACATCGTTTTTCTCTCCCGGCTAAGCCTGCCGCATTAAGGCAGCAGGTTTTTCACAACGTGTTCTCACACACCTTTCATATTTTCCGCTTCCATTTCGCGGAAATATTTCACGGTTTTCACTTTCAGTTCCATGGTGGCCGGTTCGTCACACACCACCACAGATTTCGCATGCAGCTGCAGACAGCTGATGGTCCACATGTGATTAACGTTACCTTCTACAGCGGCCTGCAACGCCTGCGCTTTCAGATGGCCCGTCACCAGAATCATCACTTCTTCAGCATCCAGTAACGTGCCCACACCTACGGTCAGGGCGTATTTTGGCACCTGATCCACATCACCATTAAAGAAGCGCGAGTTAGCGATACGGGTATCGTGCGTCAGGGTTTTAATGCGGGTGCGGGAAGAGAGTGAAGAAGCCGGCTCGTTAAAGGCAATGTGTCCATCGTTGCCCACGCCGCCCATAAACAGATTAATTTTACCGTAAGAGCGAATCTTCTCTTCGTACTGGCGACATTCTGCGTCAATATCTGGCGCATTGCCATTCAGAAGATTGATATTTTCTGGTTGGATATCAACGTGATCGAAAAAGTTGCGGTACATGAAGCTGTGGTAGCTTTCCGGATGCTCTTTTGGCAGGCCCACGTATTCATCCATATTGAACGTCACCACATGCTTGAAACTAACCTGGCCCGCTTTGTGCATATCAATCAGGTGCTTGTAAGCTTCCAGTGGCGTACCACCGGTTGGCAAGCCCAGCACGAAGGGACGTTCTGCGCTAGGCTTAAACGCATTAATGCGGTTAACAATGTGGCGTGCAGCCCATTTACCCACCTGGGTCGGTGTGGCCAAAGGGATCAGTCTCATGTCTTCACCTCAATTAAGATTAGGAAAATGTTGTCGCCGATGCTGGTTTAGGTTGCTGCCATTAAGCGTAATCGGTTTAAGCGCAACCAGCAGGGAAAAGTGCGACCTGATATTTTTCATCATAAAATAAGTTTGTGGTGGTGGCTAGCATTTCGCAGTGATAAACGTCCATTATGGTGATTAAAGTCACAGTTACTGTGGTTTTAATTTGCGAGGCGAATTAATTTATCTTTACACTGCGCCTCGTGGTGAAAGATGTCATCAAGGTACCGAGCGTAGGGATAATAAAATCAACCCGCGCTACGGCAAAACGCCAGTCTCATAGGGGGAGAAAAAGGTGAGTATTTTAGGATATCTGCAAAAGGTCGGCCGCGCGCTTATGGTGCCGGTAGCGACACTGCCGGCAGCGGCAATCTTGATGGGGGTAGGGTATTGGATTGATCCAGACAGTTGGGGTGCAGGCAATGCGCTGGCCGCTCTGCTGATCAAGTCCGGTTCTGCCATTATCGAAAATATGTCAGTGCTGTTTGCCATCGGTGTGGCTTACGGTATGTCCAAAGATAAAGATGGTGCGGCCGCGTTAACCGGCTTCGTGGGCTTCCTGGTGGTGACGACACTCTGTTCACCTGCCGCAGTAGCGATGATTCAGAAGATTCCGGTCGATCAGGTGCCTGCTGCCTTCGGCAAGATCAACAACCAGTTCGTGGGTATTCTGGTCGGTATTCTCTCCGCTGAAGTGTATAACCGCTTTAGCCATGTTGAGTTGCCCAAAGCGCTGTCGTTCTTCAGCGGGCGCCGTTTGGTGCCGATCCTTGTCTCATTCCTGATGATCGTTGTGGCGTTTATCCTGATGTACATCTGGCCAATCATCTTCGGCGGCCTGGTGAACTTCGGTGAGCACATTCAGAAAATGGGCTCGGTGGGCGCAGGCGTGTACGCCTTCTTTAACCGCTTGCTGATTCCGGTCGGTCTGCATCACGCACTGAACTCCGTATTCTGGTTTGACGTGGCAGGCATTAACGATATTCCTAAGTTCCTTGGCGGTGCACAATCAATCGCGAATGGCACGGGTATCCCGGGCATCACCGGTCGCTATCAGGCGGGCTTCTTCCCGATCATGATGTTTGGCTTGCCGGGTGCAGCATTGGCTATCTTCCACTGCGCACGTCCAGAAAACCGCGCGAAAGTCGGCGGTATTATGCTGGCTGCGGCCTTCGCGGCCTTCTTCACGGGGATCACTGAACCGCTGGAATTCTCCTTCATGTTCGTGGCACCGGTTTTGTATGTGATCCATGCCGTATTGACCGGTATCTCGGTATTTATTGCTGCGAGCATGCACTGGATTGCAGGCTTCGGCTTCAGTGCCGGTTTGGTGGATATGGTGCTGTCAACGCGTAACCCGCTGGCGGTGAATTGGTGGATGCTGATTCCACAAGGTCTGGTGTTCTTCGCCATCTACTATGTGGTGTTCCGTTTCACTATTCAGAAATTCAACCTGATGACCCCGGGCCGCGAATTGTCTGCGGGTGATGAAACTGATGGTTATGACGTTAACGTCGACCATAGTGGTAATGGTGAAAGCCAGACCGAATCACTGGCACGTCGTTACATTGCCGCCATCGGCGGTTCAGACAACCTGACCAACATCGATGCCTGCATTACTCGTCTGCGTCTGAACGTCAAAGACTCAGCCCAGGTGAATGAAGGCGTGGCGAAACGTTTGGGTGCGTCTGGTGTGATTCGTTTGAACAAGCAGAGCGTACAGGTGATTGTCGGCACTCAGGCTGAAAGCATCGCCTCCGCAATGAAAACGGTATTGAGCAAAGGCCCGGTTGCTGCGGCTTCCGCTCCTGCCGCCGCTGCGCCGGTCGCGACTAAACCCCAGGCCGTGCTGAACACTGAAAAAGCGGTGATTGCTACGCTGGTGGCACCAGTGACCGGTGAGATTGTCGCGCTCGACGCGGTGCCGGATGAGGCGTTCGCCAGCAAAGCGGTGGGCGATGGTCTGGCAATCAAACCAACCGACAAAACCGTGGTGGCACCGATTGCCGGTACCGTGGTGAAAATCTTCAACACCAACCATGCGTTCTGTCTGGAAGCCGCTAACGGCGTTGAGATCGTGGTGCACATGGGCCTGGACACCGTGGCGCTGGAAGGAAAAGGCTTCACACGTCTGGTGGAAGAGGGGGCAACCGTCACTGCCGGTCAGCCGATTCTGGAGATGGATCTGGACTTCCTCAACGCCAACGCGCGCTCAATGATTAGCCCGGTGGTGGTCAGCAACAGCGATGATTTCGCCGGAC
>NZ_DAMDQC010000240.1:0-4502 GCF_032082325.1 Pantoea sp. CTOTU50773
CCGACCGCTCGGTTCGTAGCCGAGTACTCTATCCAGCTGAGCTATGGATGCATCGGAAATGGCGGTGAGGCGGGGATTCGAACCCCGGATGCAGCTTTTGACCGCATACTCCCTTAGCAGGGGAGCGCCTTCAGCCTCTCGGCCACCTCACCTTACGCGTTCTTCCGAACCGTGCTTCTGAACTTGTTTCTGCTCATCGGCACTGCGTGGCGCACATATTACTTTCCCGCACTTATAAGTCAAACAATTTTTCCCGACTTTTTCTGGATATCGTTCTATTTGCACAAATGACGCGCAATTAGGATGTTTTGCCGACAAAAAGAGTGATTAATCAACAGCGAAAGCACGTTGCAGTTAACAAAATGGGAAGAAAGAAAATGAGGTTCAGGGCGGAAAAAATGAAGATGGGAGGATAAAAGCGGTAGCGCCTCGCAGGATGCGAGGCGCTGAATCCGTTAGTAACTCGTTTGCTGAGTTTTTTCGGCCTGGATACGCTGATAGATTTCTTCGCGATGCACCGAAACTTCTTTAGGCGCATTGACGCCAATACGGACCTGGTTACCTTTAACACCCAGCACCGTTACAGTCACCTCATCGCCAATCATGAGGGTTTCACCAACTCGACGAGTTAGAATAAGCATTCTTTGCTCCTTGAAAGATTAAAAGAGTCGGGCCTGTTCGGTCTCCCGGCCATATCCATCATATAACGCTGAACAATGTCTATGACAAATACACCATTGTGCATCGCCACGCCAATACATTCTGCTGATAGTTAGTTTAGCCGAAATACACTACATCAACCGGACTTTGTCATTATCGGGTGCACACCGCGTTAAAAAGCGCCAGAACACGGGGGTTCTGGCGCTATTCACGATGCTGAATTTTAATTCGTTACAGTCGGTTACTCACCCACTCCGACACGCCAGCCAGTGCGCCAGCCAGTGCCTCAGGGTTTGTACCACCCGCCTGAGCCATATCAGGACGACCGCCACCTTTTCCGCCAACCTGAGCGGCCAGTTCGCCGACCAGCTCACCCGCTTTGACGCGGTCAGTCAGGTCTTTAGTCACCCCAGCAATCAGTGAAACCTTACCTTCAGCGACCGTTGCCAGCACAATGATGGCCGAGCCGAGCTGATTCTTCAGGTCATCCATCATGGTGCGAAGCATCTTCGGCTCAACGTTGTTAAGCTCGCTGACCAGCAGTTTGGTCCCCTTCACGTCCATCGCTTTACTGCTCAGCGAGGCACTCTCTTGCGCCGCTTGCTGATCGCGTAGCTGCTGCAGTTCTTTTTCCAGCGCGCGGACATGATCAACCAGGCCGCGCACTTTCTCATTCAGATTACTGCTGTTGGCTTTAACCACCTGAGCAATCTCAGATATCTGATCGCTCTGCGCATGCAGCTGAGCAATCGCGCCTTCACCCGTCAGCGCTTCAATACGACGCACACCTGCCGCCGTGCCGGATTCAGACTGAATGCGGAACAGGCCAATGTCGCCAGTGCGCGCTGCGTGCGTACCACCGCACAGCTCAACGGAATATTCACCCATGCTAACCACGCGCACACGCTGTTCATACTTCTCACCGAACAACGCCGTTGCGCCGCGCGCTTTCGCTTCATCCAGATCCATTACTTCAGTCTGGATGAGTAAATTGCGACGAATCTGGGTATTAACGATATCTTCAACGGTGCGAATCTGCTCTGGCTTCATCGCTTCGGTATGAGAGAAGTCGAAGCGCAGGTATTTATCGTTGTTGAGTGAGCCTTTCTGACCGACATGATCGCCCAATACTTCACGTAACGCTTCATGCATCAGATGCGTTGCGGAGTGGTTGAGAATAATACGAGCACGGCGCTCTTCATCCACTTGTGCATTGAGGCGGTCACCCACACGTAGCTCACCACTGTTGAGCTTACCGATATGACCAAAGGCTTTGCCATACTTCTGTGTATCCTGGACACTGAATTCAGCATTCTGCCCAGTTAGCACACCGGTATCGCCCACCTGGCCACCTGACTCGCCATAGAATGGTGTTTGATCCAGAATCACTACCGCTTCCTGGCCAGCCGCGATCTGCTCAACCTGCTGACCGCCAACGAACAGCGCCAGCACGGTGCCTTCAGCCTGCAGTTGGTCATAGCCTTTGAAGTCAGTGGCGGCATCAAAGCGAATCACACTGTTGTAGTCCGCGCCAAAACCACTGGCCTCACGCGCACGCTGGCGCTGCTGTTCCATGGCTGTTTCGAAGCCCGCTTCATCAATCTTCAGATTGCGCTCGCGGCAGACGTCAGCGGTCAAATCCGCCGGGAAACCGAAGGTGTCATACAGGCGGAAGACCGTTTCGCCATCCAGCGTATCACCTTGCAGATTGGCTAACTCTTCATCCAGTAAAGCCAGGCCGCGTTCCAGCGTTTTAGCGAACTGCTCTTCTTCATTTTTCAGGGCATTTTCAACATGCTTCTGCTGACGTTTCAGGTCTTCACCGGCATCACCCATGACATCGATTAATGGCGCAACCAGTTTGTAGAAGAAGGCTTCTTTAGCTCCCAACATATTGCCATGACGCACTGCACGACGAATGATACGGCGCAGCACGTAGCCACGGTTTTCATTCGACGGGATGACGCCATCAGCGATCAGGAATGCACAGGAACGGATGTGGTCAGCGATGACGCGCAACGATTTATTGTTGAGGTCGGTCGCACCGGTTACCTGAGCAACAGCCTTGATCAGCTTGGCAAACAGATCGATTTCATAGTTGGAGTTAACGTGCTGCAGTACCGCAGCGATGCGCTCCAGGCCCATACCGGTATCAACAGAAGGCTTCGGCAGAGGTTCCATGGTGCCGTCGGCCTGACGGTTGAACTGCATGAAGACGATGTTCCAGATCTCAATATAGCGATCGCCATCTTCTTCCGGGCTGCCCGGTGGGCCACCCCAGATATGGTCGCCATGATCGTAGAAAATTTCGGTACACGGACCACAAGGGCCGGTATCGCCCATCTGCCAGAAGTTGTCAGATGCGTAGGCGCTGCCTTTGTTATCGCCGATGCGAATAATACGTTCGCGCGGCACACCGACATCGTTAGCCCAGATTTCGAAGGCTTCATCATCGGTTTCATAAACGGTGACCCACAAACGCTCTTTCGGCAGCTTGAACCACTGCTCACCCGTCAGCAGTTCCCAGGCATAAGCAATCGCTTCTTTCTTGAAGTAGTCGCCAAAGCTGAAGTTACCCAGCATTTCAAAGAAGGTGTGGTGACGAGCGGTGTAACCAACGTTCTCAAGATCGTTGTGCTTACCACCGGCACGCACGCAACGCTGAGACGTGGTTGCGCGTGCATAATCGCGTTTATCCTGACCGAGGAAAACGTCTTTAAACTGCACCATTCCCGCATTGGTAAACAGCAACGTTGGGTCGTTGTTCGGTACGAGGGAGCTGCTGGCTACAACCTGATGTCCCTTGCTATGAAAAAAGTCGAGAAACGCTTGACGGATCTCAGCAGTGCTCTTGCTCATATAATTCCTGGAATCACGCTAACGAACGTTCCCTTTCGCGGGCAAACCACATCTGCAGGTTTACCGCTGATTGAGGAACAAAAAGTGGGAATAAGATAAATTTTCTTCAGTGGGAAGTAAAATCCCATCGCCTTTCAGTCGTCAATATTTCTGAAAACTGCCTGAATATCTTCCATCATAAAGCCTTTCGACATTAAAAAGCGCTGTACTTTGCTTTTCTCAGCCCAGGTTTGCGGCAGAGGATCACCAAACTTACGCTTAGCCAAATCGGCCGCGCATTGACTCCAGTCCACTTCAGTATCCATCATCGCCTGATTGATCTCATCGCGGCTGATGCCCTTCTGTTGCAATTCCATACGCACGCGCTGTGAGCCGTAACCTTTCCGTGCGCGACTTTGGATAAAGCGTTCGGTGAAGCGCTGGTCGTTGAGCCAGCCACTCTCCTGGCACCAGTCGAGGACCTTTTCCAGCAGCTCATCCGGTATCGGCACATTTTCTTCTTGCTTCAGATAAGCCGCACGCTGAGAAGAGAGTTGCAGCTTACGCTTCAATTCGTCACGGCTGTGGTCACGCTGCGATAGCACACGCATGGCACGATCCAGCAAACGGGAAAATGTCGGCACCGAAGCCGTTGAAGGTGATGATGACATGAATTTGACCTTGTTCTGACTGTTGCGCAGGGTAAAGCAAGAAGACGATCAGGGGAAGTGTTGACGGGGAAAAGCAAACGGGAGCATCGCTGCTCCCGTGGTGGGTATCTTAGAAATCTTCGTTGGTTTCGCTAGCTTCTTCGTAGTCATCAGCAGAGATTTCTGCTGCACCCGCTCCAGCCGTTGCACCCGTCAGCAGCAGATCGCGTAACTTCTTATCGATCTCGTTAGCAATCGCTGGGTTCTCTTTCAGGAAGTTGGTCGAGTTCGCTTTACCTTGACCAATCTTTTCGCCGTTGTAGCTGTACCACGCACCGGCTTTCTCAACCAGTT
>NZ_DAMDQC010000241.1:0-4502 GCF_032082325.1 Pantoea sp. CTOTU50773
GAAGGCAGCGAAGATCACCACGCTGATGATCGAGGTGGGGTTAGCACCCGCCATATCGGCAAACGGATTTTTCGGGATAAAGGAGAGCAGCAGCTGCGGCGTGCTGAGATCGGCAACCTTGCCTACATAGTTGCTCTGGATCGCGCTCAGACGTGCGGTTTCCTGCGCACCCTGGACCAGACCTTCTGCGCTCAGGCCAAACAGCCCGGTGACCATCACACCCACCAACGCGGAGATCGCGGTGGTGAACAGCAATACGCCAATGGTCAGCACGCTGATCTTGCCGAGTGAAGAGGCATTATGCAGGCGCGCGACAGCGCTCAGGATTGACGCAAACACCAGCGGCATCACAATCATCTGCAGCAACTGGACATAACCGTTGCCGACAATGTTGAACCAGCTAATTGAATCCTTCACCACCGGGCTGTTTTCGCCATAAATGGTTTGCAGCGCCAGACCGAACAGCACGCCAATCACTAAGCCAGTCAGCACGCGTTTCGACAGGCTCCAGCTTTGGTTGCCAATACGATTCAACAGAATCAGCAACGCAACGAAGGCGATGATATTAATAATGAGGGGAAAATCCATACTCGACTCCAGAGGTGTGCCGCGCAGCACGTTTGGCTGGCACGGAAAACAGTAAGTTCCCGTCAGGGAATGTCAGGAATGTTACCAGTTCAGGAAAGTGCAGGCTTATACTCAAAAGGAATGGTTTATAACTTTATTGATTGATTTGCCTGGTTATTGACCACTTTGGCCATTAACTAGCCGACCGACACCATTTTGCAGCGTATTAAACAGTTGCTCGGGCCAACCGTTGGCACCAAAAGAGGGCATACCTGCGGGAAACCACAATGCATATCCGACCAATGCGAGACAAAGTGCGCGCTCCAGTTGATTGCCTTTCTGGCTATTGAGCAGCGGCAAACGGAAACGCCAGCGGCACGGCCACAGCAAGGGGACGCCTGCGGGGGTCAACATGTCGGCGACGATGTGACTGAGATAACCCAGCGTCATCCCCTGTAAAACATCAGCAGGCAGGAACCAGTCCGCCGGAACGTTAATCTGGAATAGCCACAGGCTTATCGCCACCGCCAGCAAACTGTGGGTAAATCCACGATGACCAAAGGCGCGCGCAATGGGTTGTGAGATCCATTTCAGGCGCTGGCCTAACACAGATTTAGGATGGTCAATATCAGGCAGCAGACAGGTCAGCAGTGCAGCAGGCACGAGATGCCACCAGTCGGCGCTGGCCATGACTGGCGTCAGCTCCGCACGCTTAGCAAAAATCGCGCTGGCAATGGCAAAAATGATATGGCCTTCGGCCGTCATGATGAAACCTGGCTGCAAAAACTGTCGATGCATCCAGTATAGGGATTTATCCAGTGAAATAGAACGGTGACGCTGTAACGAAGCGTTAATATTTTTCGCTTTCCCGCGTCATAATGACGCGGGAAAAGAACAGGTTAGCGTGCTAACCATCCACCATCGACGGCCAGTGTGTAGCCGTGCACATAATCTGCAGCGTCAGAAGCCAGAAACACGATCGGACCCATCATGTCATCCGGAACACCCCAGCGTCCGGCAGGGATGCGCCCAAGGATCTCTTCGTTGCGCGACTCATCATTACGCAGTTGTTCGGTATTATTGGTCGCCATATAGCCAGGAGCGATGGCATTCACGTTAATGCCGTGTTTCGCCCACTCATTTGCCATTAGCCGCGTTAAACCCATCACCGCGCTTTTCGACGCAGTGTAAGAGGGCACGCGAATGCCGCCCTGAAAGGAGAGCATTGAGGCGATATTAATAATTTTGCCGCCGTTGCCCTGAGCGATAAACTGACGCGCCACCTGCTGAGACAGGAAGAACAGGCTTTTGCTGTTGATGTTCATCACATCGTCCCAGTCCTGCTCGCTGAAGTTGAGTGCATCTTCACGGCGGATGATGCCCGCGTTATTCACCAGAATATCGATACGTCCGGCCTGAGCCACGGCTTGTTCAACAATCTGCGGCACCCCTTTCGGCTGAGTCAAATCGGCCTGAATCGACCAAAAGCGGCGCCCCAGGGCTTCAACTTTAGACTGTGTATCGGCAGGACCGGCACGATTAACGCCAATGATGTCACAGCCGGCTTGCGCCAACCCTAAGGCCATCCCCTGACCTAAACCGGTATTACAGCCGGTGACCAGCGCAATTTTGCCTTCAAGATTAAATGCGTTAAGGATCATCTTTCGCTCCTGTTAGCGCAGCGCGCTGATGCTGACGTGGTCCATGTCATCGAACACCTGATTTTCGCCCACCATGCCCCAGATAAAGGTATAGCGCTGTGTGCCCACTCCGGCATGAATTGACCAGCTTGGTGAAATCACCGCCTGCTCGTTGTGCACCAGCAAATGGCGCGTTTCCTGCGGCTGGCCCATCATGTGGAAAACGGCGCTGTCATCTGCCATATCAAAGTAAAAGTACACTTCCATACGACGTTCATGGGTGTGGCACGGCATGGTGTTCCAGAGATTGCCGTCATCAAGACGCGTGAGTCCCATGGTGAGCTGGCAGGTGGGTAACACATCCGGCACAATAAATTTATTAATGGTGCGACGGTTTGAGGTCGCGGCATCCCCTAACGTGGCTTTGACTGCATCCTGCAGGGTGATCTTTTTATCCGGATAACGGGTATGTGCGGGTGCGCTGTTGTAGTAAAACTTCGCTGGAAGGTTGGCGTTGCTGCTGCGGAAAACCACGCTTTTGGCTCCCTGGCCAACATACAGCGCCTCCTGATGGCCCACCTCCCAGGTTTTGCCATCGACGTCAATCAAGCCCGGCCCGCCAATATTGATCACGCCCAGTTCGCGGCGTTCGAGAAAATAGCTCACGCCCAGTTGTTTGCCGACTTCTTCACCGATCGTCACCGACTGCTGGATTGGCATGACACCACCAATGATGATGCGATCAATGTGGCTGTAAGTGAGGGTGTAATGGTCTGCCTCAAAAATTTTCTCGATCAAAAATTCGCGACGTAAGCCGGCGGTGTCCAGATTTTTTGCATGCTCAGTATGAATGCTTTGACGAACGTCCATCTCAGACCTCTCAAAGTTGAAGGAAGTGTCCCGAAGCGGGTCTTTGGGCATCTTAGGCAGGATGAGATGTGAATTCAATAAAAATGAAACGTTGTTTTATTTAATTGTGTGGGTGATCAAATACGCGCAGTTATTGGCGTAGTGGGTGTCAGGAACAATGCAAAGCGTTGCCCACAGATGGGCAACGAGAATGGAGGGGCTGAGTCCTGGCCCGGCACAGGTGTATCAGAATTAATTGAACAAATGCTCAGCTTTCAACTCGGCCAAACTCGCCAGCTTCACATTGGCCAGCGCCCAACGCGAATCATCCGCGTACTCGGCTGCTGGCACCACAATCGAACGCATGCGCGCGGCTTTGGTGGCGATCATGCCATTGAACGAATCTTCCAGAGTCACACAGTTAAGCGGATCCACCGCCAAATTCGTCGCCGCATCCAGATAGACCTGGGGATGAGGTTTGCTGTACGGCAGGCTTTCGGCTGAAGCAATGGCGTCGAAGTATTTACGCAGGTCGAACATCTCCAGCACGCGCTCCAGCATAAACAGCGGTGAGGCAGAGGCGAGGGCGATTTTTAATCCCTGCTGCTGGCAAAGTTGCAATGCCTGTTCAACGCCGGGCAGTAATGGACGCGTCTCCTCAACCAATGCCAGTGCGCGAGCAATGATACGTTGCGTCACTTCCGCCTGATCCGGGCCGTTCCACGGCAAAGCTTCAAACCACATACGGACGGTTTGATCGATGCGCAAACCCAGCGTATCGGGCAGTTCATGGCGGCGGGTAATATCCACACCCAGACTCGCAAACACATCCAGTTCTGCCTGATCCCACAAGGGTTCAGAGTCGATCAGCAATCCGTCCATATCAAAAATAGCGGCCAACACCGGGCGACGATAAGACATACAACAGCTCCGTTTGAAATTTGCCCTACCTTATCATGCGCAGCCGGGAAATCCGACTCACGGCAGGTTACGCATTTTTCAGGAAAAAAAGCCGCAGTGCAGGTAGACTTAGGGCAAAACTATTGTATGTGAAGGGAGACACCATGACTTACCAACAGGCTGGCCGCATCGCCATCCTTAAGCGAGTGGCTGGCTGGGTAATTTTTATTCCGGCGCTGCTATCCACCATTATCTCAATTCTCGGCTTCATGTTTAAACACAGTGAAAAGCAGCCGGGCATTGATGCAGTGATGCTTGATTTTGTCCATGTCATGGTCGACATGATCAAGTTCAATACGCCGTTTTTGAACCTGTTTTGGCAAAACTCACCGGTACCGGAGTTTCATGGCGGTGCCAATATTGGCTTCTGGGTCATCTACATCCTGATTTTCGTCGGCATTGCGCTGCAGGCGTCAGGCGCGCGCATGTGGCGTCAGTCGCGTCACATCAAGGAAGGTATTGAAGATCAGTTGATTCTTGAACAAG
>NZ_DAMDQC010000242.1:0-4447 GCF_032082325.1 Pantoea sp. CTOTU50773
ATGGTCAATATCGAGCAGCGATAGGGTTAGCAGCGCCCAAAACAGCAGGAGCGTGATGGCGAAATGTCCATCAGCAGGAAACAAGAAGACGAGGATGAGGCTGACCGATGAGCTGAAAAATTCGACCACGGGATAACGTGCACTGATTGCAGAGTGACAATCTCGACATTGACCTCGTAAAAGCAGCCAGCTGATTACGGGCAGCAAATCCCGCCAGCGCAGCGCCTGTTTGCATTTCGGGCAGTGTGAAGCGGGCCGCCACAAACTTATCTGCGCTTCCGAATGCAGCCATTGTCTGGGCAGTCGATAAACCACGACATTAATGAAGCTGCCAACGCTTGATCCCAACACCCACACGACTATCCATAACGTCCACTCCATGATTAACCTCGGCGATCCCTTTGCATGAGCCAGGAGACGCTACGCTCGAATGTTAAAGTTAGCGAGTTCGAACAGGGTATTACATAGTTTATCAGTGAGATTTCAGAGCAGATTCAACAATCCAACCGTAAAAACGTAGAGCATAAGGGGCAGGAACAGCAGTTAGAGAGAGGACTGCTGTTTGAACATTTGAATGGCTTCCTGAACGTTGCTGGTGGCCAGTGACATCACGCGGTCATTGTTGAGAAAAACGTCATAATGGCCTGCGTTGTAGCGAAACACATACATGTCACCGCGAAAACGCAAACCTTTGGTTTTCACCCCGATATGGTGGCGGCGCAGCGCTGCCTGAGCGAGTCTGTCGGCTCCTGTATTCATTGCGTATCCTCCTCCATTTATATGCCGTTTGATTTCCCAACATAGAGTAAGATTTGAATATTAATTTAACCTTAAGAACAGTATAGGTTGAATTTTTATCGTTATGTTTATTATTGATTTAAATAGAAACTTCCTATTCCTCGTTTCGTATGTCTTGCGGTGGTTAACCTATTTTGAATCTTTAATGAAAGATTGATGAATATTCTTTTTACAACGACATTACCAGCCAGATTCTTCTACCGATCATCAACATTTAAGAAATAACTCATCTTGTCTTACTGCCATTTAATGTTCCGTTAAGTTTTCCTCCGTATTTTGTTCTACGAGGCAATATGACAGGTGTGCTTAAGTTTTTTTGCGCCAGATTAAAGAATTAACAGTTCGTGCTACCGAATTGGTTCCGCTTAATCTACGTTTAAACAGCAAGTTACTGGATGTTGTTGAGAAACTTTATGATTGCACACTGCAACTGGCCCTATTGCAGGCAACTTTGGGTTTGAAACGGTAAGGTAAACTTATGACTTTTCTTCCATTCTCGCGTCCCTCATTAGGCGAGGAAGAGTTAGCAGCGGTAAAAGCGGTATTTGAATCTGGCTGGATCACTACTGGCCCTAAAAATGCGGAACTGGAACAAGCCTTTTGCCAGTTAACCGGCAATCAACATGCGATTGCTGTCAGTTCCGCCACGGCAGGCATGCACGTCACGCTTCTTGCGTTAAATATTCAACCCGGTGATGAGGTGATTACGCCCTCACTGACATGGGTGTCGACAATTAACATTATTACGTTACTCGGCGCCACGCCGGTAATGATTGATATTGATCGCGATACACTGATGGTCACACCTGAGCAAATTGAAGCAGCGATTACGCCTCGTACCCGTGCCATTATTCCAGTGCATTATGCCGGGGCACCTGCGGATATTGATGCGATTCGCGCAATCGGTGAGCGCCACGGCATTGCAGTCATAGAAGATGCTGCACATGCCGCAGGTTGTTACTACAAAGGTCAGCACGTTGGCCAGCAAGGTACGGCCATTTTCTCCTTCCATGCCATTAAGAATATGACTTGTGCCGAGGGCGGTTTGATCGTCACCGATGACGCTGAACTTGCCGATCGTATGCGCAGCCTGAAATTCCATGGCTTGGGTGTGGATGCCTATGACCGCCATACCCATGGGCGCAAACCGCAGGCTGAAGTGATCATGCCAGGTTTCAAATACAACTTGCCAGATATCAGCGCGGCGATTGCGCTGGTGCAGTTAAACAAATTGGCTGCCATTAATACGCGTCGTGCTGAGATTGCGCAGCGTTATCTGATCGAGCTGGCGGATACCCCTTTTTTACCGCTCGCTCAGCCTGAATGGTCTCATCAACATGCCTGGCATCTGTTTATCATCCGCGCCGATGAAGCCACCTGCGGTTTAAGCCGCGATGCACTAATGGAAACATTGAAAAAGCAGGATATTGGTACCGGATTGCATTTCCGTGCTGCGCATACCCACAAGTATTACCGCGAACGTTATCCGCAACTTTCCTTGCCCAACACGGAATGGAATAGCGACCGCATCTGCTCAATACCGCTGTTCCCTGATATGCGCGATGAAGATGTCAGCCGCGTAATCGGTGCATTACGTCATATCGCTGGAGTTTGATTGACATGCTCGAAGAAAAAGATATTCGTAAAGTTTCCGTGGTGATCCCGGTTTACAACGAAGAGGAGAGCCTGCCAGAGTTGGTGCGTCGCACCGATGCGGCATGTGCTGTGCTGAATCTCGATTATGAGATTTTGCTGGTGGATGACGGCAGTAGCGACCGCTCAGGTGAGATGATCGCCGATGCCGCTGACATGCCCGGAAGCCATGTGGTCGGCGTATTGCTGAACCGCAACTATGGACAACACTCGGCAATCATGGCCGGTTTTAGCCATGTATCAGGCGACCTGATTATCACACTGGATGCGGATTTGCAGAATCCACCCGAAGAGATTCCCAATCTGGTGCAAGCCGCTCAGCAGGGTTATGACGTGGTCGGTACTGTGCGTCAAAATCGTCAGGACAGTTGGTTCCGTCGCCGCGCTTCCCGCACCATCAACCAGCTGATTCAACGCGTCACCGGTAAAGCGATGGGTGACTATGGCTGCATGTTACGTGCTTATCGCCGTCACATTGTCGATGCCATGCTCAACTGTCACGAGCGCAGCACTTTTATTCCTATCCTGGCCAACACCTTTGCGCGCCGCACGATTGAGCTGCCTGTCGCCCACGCCGAGCGCGAATTTGGTGATTCGAAATACAGCTTTATGAAGCTGATCAATCTGATGTATGACCTGGTGACTTGCCTGACCACCACGCCACTGCGCCTGCTGAGTATTGTCGGCAGTCTGATTGCATTGGCCGGTTTCGCCTTCTCACTGGTACTGATCGTATTGCGCCTGTTCCTCGGTGCCGACTGGGCCGGAGACGGGGTGTTCATGCTGTTTGCGGTGCTGTTTATTTTTGTCGGCGCGCAATTTATCGGTATGGGCCTACTCGGCGAATACATCGGCCGAATTTACAACGACGTCCGCGCTCGTCCGCGCTACTTCATTCAACGTGTTATTAACTCGCAGAAAGATGTCTCCTCTGTACAGGAAATTGAGCAATGAAAACTATCGTCTTCGCCTACCACGATATGGGCTGTGCAGGTATTACTGCGCTGTTAAATGCGGGTTTCGAAATCAGCGCGATCTTCACCCATGCTGATTTTGCTAATGAGAACCACTTCTTTGGTTCTGTCGCCCGTTTGGCGGCAGAGCAGGGTATCGCGGTGTATGCGCCGGAAGATGCTAACCATCCTTTGTGGGTCGACCGCATTAAATCCATGGCACCGGATTACATTTTCTCCTTCTACTATCGCAATCTGCTCAATGACAGCATCCTCAGCAGCGCGCGCCTGGGCGCTTTCAACCTGCATGGTTCACTGCTGCCTAAATATCGTGGGCGCGCGCCACTTAACTGGGCGTTAGTGAATGGCGAGACTGAAACCGGCGTGACCCTGCATCGCATGGTAAAACGCGCGGATGCAGGCGATATCGTGGCACAGCAGCGTGTCGCCATTGATGAACAAGACAACGCCTTAACTCTGCATCGCAAACTGACAGCCTGTGCTACACAACTGCTGGAGCAGGCACTGCCAGCGATGAAACGTGGTGAAATTGCGGCAATTCCTCAGGATCACAGCCAGGCGACGGTGGTGGGACGTCGCACACCAGAAGACGGTCGCATTAAGTGGGAACAGTCGGCACAGTCAATCAACAACCTGGTGCGTGCGGTCACCGATCCATGGCCGGGCGCATTTGCCTTCGCCGGTACTGTGAAATTCGTGGTGTGGAAAGGGCGCGTACATGTTGATGCGCCAAAAGCCAAGCCAGGCACAGTGATTTCCGTTGAACCTTTCCTGATTGCCTGCGGAGAAGGTGCCCTGGAAGTAGTAACCGGACAAAGTGAAAATGGCGTCTACATGAACGGCAGCCAGCTGGCGCAGAGTCTGGGAATGGTGCCGGGCGCACTGTTGTACTCTCAGCCGGTTGCAGCCGTTAAACGTCGTACACGCGTGTTGATTCTGGGTGTGAACGGCTTCATCGGTAACCACTTGACCGAACGTTTGCTGCAGGATGACAACTTTGAAGTTTACGGTCTGGATATTGG
>NZ_DAMDQC010000243.1:0-4281 GCF_032082325.1 Pantoea sp. CTOTU50773
CGTTTTCCACCGGATCGGATTCGTCGATCGGCGCCAGATCGATCAGGTGCAACAGTACACGGCAACGCTCAAGGTGCTTCAGGAAGCGAATCCCCAGACCGGCACCATCCGCTGCGCCTTCAATCAGGCCCGGGATATCGGCGACGACGAAGCTCTTTTCGTTGTCCATGCGCACTACACCAAGGCTTGGCACCAAAGTAGTAAACGGATAATCCGCCACTTTTGGTTTAGCCGCAGACACGGAGCGAATAAAGGTCGATTTACCGGCATTCGGCAGACCAAGCATACCGACATCAGCCAGCAGCATCAGCTCCAGCTGCAGGTCACGCTTCTCGCCCGGCGTACCCATGGTCTTCTGACGTGGGGAACGGTTAACCGAGGATTTAAAACGCGTATTACCCAAGCCGTGCCAGCCGCCTTTCGCGACCATCAGCTTCTGCTCGTGGCGCGTCATGTCACCCAGCGTTTCGCCAGTACCCTGGTCAATCACGCGGGTACCGACAGGCACCTTGATAATGATGTCTTTGCCGCGTTTACCGGTGCAATCACGGCTCTGGCCATTTTGACCACGTTCGGCGCGGAAAGATTTCTCGAAGCGATAGTCGATCAGGGTATTCAGGTTTTCATCCGCCAGCAGGTAAACATCACCGCCGTCACCGCCATCGCCGCCGTCCGGGCCACCGCGTGGAATGTATTTTTCGCGGCGGAAGCTGACGCAACCATTACCGCCATCGCCTGCAACCGCAAGGATCGTCGCTTCATCTACAAACTTCATTTTATTTCTCCGTCACGCTATCGTTCGCGGCGACTAAAGCACAGCAAACGGGTCCGCCAGGGTCTTCTGCGCTGACCGGCGGCGGATAATACAAGACTGGCAAAGCCAGGAGTACATAAATTGTACAGCAAACTGCGCGTTTTGGTCAGAGGGAATCCCGCAACCTGCGGCAGAATGTAAAAAGCCCCGCAAAGCTGCGGGGCCTTCAATTCGTGTGTTCAGACGTTAACCGTCTGCGTCACAACAACCTTACTCAGCAACGATGCTGATGTACTTACGGTTGTTAGGACCTTTAACTTCGAATTGTACTTTACCGTCTGCGGTAGCAAACAGGGTGTGGTCACGACCACAACCTACATTGGTACCTGCGTGGAATTTGGTGCCACGCTGACGAACGATGATGCTACCCGCCAGAACAGATTCACCACCGAAACGCTTAACACCCAGACGTTTTGCATTGGAGTCGCGACCGTTACGAGTCGAGCCACCAGCCTTTTTATGTGCCATTTGTCAGATCTCCTCTTACGCGCCGATCACAGTGATTTTCACATCAGTGAACCACTGACGGTGACCAGCTTGCTTACGGTAGTGTTTACGACGACGAAACTTAACAATCTTAACTTTCTCGCCACGACCGTGAGCAACAACTTCTGCCTTGATCACACCGCCTGATACCAGTGGCGCGCCGATTTGCACGTCTTCGCCATTTGCAATCATCAGAACCTGGTCGAACTCAATGGTTTCGCCGGTTGCGATGTCCAGCTTTTCCAGGCGAACGGTCTGACCTTCGCTTACTCGGTGTTGTTTACCACCACTTTGGAAAACCGCGTACATATAAAACTCCGCTTCTGCGCATGCCTTTCTATTCATCAGGCGGCGCGATAAATATTCACAATAGGGCGCGAATTCTACGCAAATCTCCAGCAGAAGACAAGTGCACTTTGCACTCTCTTGCAGAAAAAAAGCGCAGGACGAATGCAAACGTTTCTCAGCCCGATTTTTCAAGTACAATCAGTAACAGATTACCTGAACTCACGCTGGGTAAAAGCGCTTACCATGCAAAATACGAGTCAAAGCTGAACAGACGAATGAACTTAGAACAGATTAATGAATTAACCGCGCAGGATATGGCGGCCGTCAACCAGACCATCCTCGACCAGCTGAATTCAGATGTCTCACTGATTAATCAGTTGGGTTACTACATCATCAGCGGCGGAGGCAAACGTATCCGGCCCATGATCGCGGTGCTCTCGGCACGTGCGCTGAACTACCAGGGATCGCTACATGTCACCAATGCGGCGCTGATCGAATTTATCCACACGGCGACTCTGCTGCACGATGATGTGGTGGATGAATCCGATATGCGCCGTGGCAAAGCCACTGCCAATGCCGCGTTCGGTAATGCTGCCAGTGTGCTGGTGGGGGACTTCATCTACACCCGCGCGTTTCAGATGATGACCAGCATGGGATCCTTAAAGATCCTCGCGCTGATGTCTGAAGCAGTGAACGTGATTGCGGAAGGTGAAGTGCTGCAGCTGATGAACTGCAACGATCCCGATATCACGGAAGAGAGCTACATGCGCGTCATCTACAGTAAGACCGCGCGCCTGTTTGAAGCGGCTTCTCAAGCCTCCGCGATTCTGGCTGAAGCCACGCCGGCGCAGGAAAAAGCGCTGCAGGATTATGGTCGCTATCTGGGTACCGCTTTCCAGTTAATTGACGATTTGCTGGATTACAGTGCGGATGGCGAAACCCTGGGTAAAAATACCGGTGATGACCTGAGCGAAGGCAAGCCGACACTGCCGCTGCTCCATGCCATGCACAACGGTACACCAGAGCAAGCTCAGATGATCCGCAAAGCAATCGAAGAAGGCAACGGTCGCCATCTGCTGGAACCGGTACTGGATGCCATGCAACAAACTGGCTCGCTGGAATGGACGCGCAAACGCGCTGAAGAAGAGGCGGATAAAGCCATTGCTGCTCTGCAGGCCCTGCCAGAAACGCCGTGGCGTAGTGCACTCGAAGCATTGGCCCACATGTCAGTGCAGCGTGATTTCTGATTGCTATTACGGGGCGGCATAGCCCCGTTTTCTTTCCTGCCTCACCCGTATTCTCCCCCTGCTTTACTTCCCAGCGCTTCACCTGACTGCCCATTACATTCCTTGCATCGCTTTTGCGAAAGAGAGCTCAGTTTAATGCGAGGCCAAAACAATTACTGGAAGCTTATGGAAATTATTTGCTATAAGGTTTTTGTTTTTTCCTAATATCTCTGTATTGGATACGCCCGTTGCGGCAGAGACAACGCAATAACATGGACAAGGAGCAGGACGTTATGAAAGCAAGGAAACAGGATTGGCATCCCGCAGATGTGATTGCCGCACTGCGTAAAAAAGGCACATCAATGGCTGAATTGTCACGCAATTCGGGGCTGAACTCGTCCACACTCTCCAACGCACTTTCCCGCCCCTGGCCCAAAGGAGAGTGGTTGATCGCTGACGCGATCGGTGTACATCCCGCCGAGATCTGGCCAACTCGCTATTATGATCCCATTACATCGCGCTTGCTGGATCGCAAAAAACGTATTCGATCCCCCAGGGTTCGGCAGGAGACCTGAGATCCAGGACATAAAAAAACCAGCCACGTTATCGTGACTGGTTATCATCAAACGTTGAGTCAGCGTTATTCGCCGCTGACGCGCTCGATATTGGCACCCATGGCCTTCAGTTTATCTTCGATGTGCTCATAGCCACGGTCGATATGATAAATACGGTCCACAATGGTGGTGCCTTCCGCGATGCAACCGGCCAGTACCAGGCTCGCAGAGGCGCGCAGGTCGGTTGCCATCACTTGTGCACCTGACAGCGTCTCAACACCGTGGCAAATCGCAGTGTTGCTTTCGATTTCCGCGTGACCGCCCATACGAATCAGCTCAGGGATGTGCATGAAACGGTTTTCGAAGATGGTTTCGGTGATCACGCCTGTGCCTTCCGCCACCATGTTCAGCAAGGTGAACTGTGCCTGCATGTCGGTTGGAAAACCTGGGTGTGGTGCAGTACGGACGTTAACTGCCTTAGGGCGCTTACCGTGCATATCGAGGCTGATCCAGTCTTCACCGGTTTCAATCTCGGCACCCGCATCACGCAGTTTTGCGAGTACCGCATCCAGCGTATCGGGCTGGGCTTTATGGCACACCACTTTACCGCGGGAAATCGCAGCAGCGACAAGGAAGGTACCGGTTTCGATACGATCCGGCAGAACGCGATACACACCGCCACCCAGACGTTCTACGCCTTCGATGGTAATTTTATCTGTGCCTGCACCGCTGATTTTTGCGCCCAGCGTGTTGAGGAAGTTTGCCGTATCGACAATTTCCGGCTCACGCGCGGCGTTTTCAATAATGGTCGTGCCAGTGGCAAGCGTTGCCGCACTCATGATGGTCACGGTCGCGCCAACGCTGACTTTGTCCATGACGATATGCGCGCCTTTCAGGCGGCCATTAACGGAAG
>NZ_DAMDQC010000244.1:0-4211 GCF_032082325.1 Pantoea sp. CTOTU50773
GCAAACACAACTGATAAACAAAAATAACATAACGCACCGCGTTCATTGTTTCAGCGAGGAAACTATGTCAGCCGAATCACCTGCAGCCGATTATTCAGGCAGAGAAAACCAGCGCCTGTCTGAAACCCGCTCCATCGATTACATTCCGCTCCGCGAACGCCATGGCCACCCTTTCAGCCAGTTCACTCTCTGGTTTGGCGGTAACCTGCAGATCACCGCCATTGTCACCGGAGCGCTCGCCGTGGTGTTGGGCGGCGATGTGGTGTGGTCGCTTGTGGGTCTGTTGGTGGGCCAGATTATTGGTGCCGCCATTATGTCGTTGCATGCCATTCAGGGCCCACGTCTTGGCTTACCGCAGATGATCACCAGTCGCATGCAGTTTGGCGTGTTTGGTGCGGTGATCCCGCTGCTGCTGGTATGCATTATGTATGTTGGATTTTCGGCAAGTGGCACCGTGCTGGCCGGTCAGGCACTGGCAAAGCTGATTAATGTGAGCAACGCGACGGGTATGATCCTGTTCAGCGCCATCATTGTGGAGATTGCGGTGCTCGGTTATCGGGTGATTCACAAGCTGGGTAAAGTGGCGAGTGTGATCGGTGTGCTGGCCTTCGCTTATCTGTTCATCACCCTGCTTTCCACGCATGATTTGTCGGCCGTGTGGCAAAATCAGCACTTCACGATTGCCAACTTCCTGCTGGCCGTTTCACTCTCATCCTCCTGGCAGATAGCCTTTTGCCCGTATGTGTCTGATTACTCACGCTACCTGCCGGCTAACGTCTCGGCGAAAAAGCTGTTCAGTTCGGTGTTTTTCGGCACCGTTTTAGGCACCCAAGCCTCAATGACGTTGGGCGTGATTGTGGCGGCGATTGCCGGAAAAGCGTTTTCCGGTAATGAAGTGGGATATATCGTGGGTCTGGGCAGTAGCGCGACCATGGCAATGGTGATCTACTTTGCTATCTGTTTTGGCAAGATTACCTTCACTACCCTGAATGCTTACGGCAGCTTTATGTCACTCACCACCATCGTGTCAGGCTTCCGGCAGCAAACGTCCCTCAGCCGTGGCGGTCGGGTTCTGTTTGTGGTGTTGATGGTCACGATCGCCTGCATCATCGCCCTGATCAGTGAACCGGCCTTCCTTAAGTCGTTTACCCATTTCCTGTTGTTCCTGCTGGCCTTCTTTGTTCCGTGGAGCGCAATCAGCCTTACCGATTTTTATCTCATCACCAAAGGGCGCGTGGATATTCCGGCACTTTCACAGCCTGATGGTCGTTATGGGCGCTGGAACTGGGCAGGGATTGTGGTCTATTTCCTGGGTGTGATGGTGCAACTGCCGTTTATTGATAATCCGCTGCACCATGGCTCATTGACCTGGATATTTGCAGGCAATGATGTGTCGTGGATTATTGGCTGGTTTGTCACCGCATTGCTGTGGTTAGCCGCACGCCGACTGGATCGTCGGGGCGCGTTGGCAGAGTCTATCTATCCTGTAGAGTGACGTTGTCACGGCCGCCAGTTCAGGCGGCCGTATGACTTACTTATCGTTGGTAAACCGTCCCACAATGGTGGCAGCCCCCAAGGTATGGCCTTTCAATTTGGCGATCAACTCATCATGTGTCAGTCCGCCAGGTAATTGATTTACCGGCAAATCTGTTGCCACCATCACGAAGTTATAATGATGTATGCCACTTCCCACTGGTGGGCATGGACCGTAATAATTTGTGGTGCCCGGCGAATTCTTACCTCCAGTGTATCCTTCGCCTTTACTTAATTCGCCCTGCGCAAACTGCGTGCGATCCGCCGCGATGTTATAGGCCACCATATGTGTCACGCCTAAGCCTTTTCCTCCTACGGGATCGGTCAGCATCAGCGCAAAGCTACGGGTGCCGGCCGGTGCATTTGACCAGCTTAGAGCGGGAGATACATTGTCGCCGGTGCATGACGGGTTACTTTTGTTGTTGCCTGAAAGGTTTTATCCAGCATGGCACTGTCGTTAAAATCCGATGATTGCAGCGTAAATATCGGGGCAGCCAGCACGGTTCCCGGAAGCAACGCCAATAATAGTGCGCGTTTGAACATCATCATTTCTCACTCCTGTTGATGAAAAAATCAGCCAAAACATCAAGTATATAACCTGCTCACAATCATGCTGCAGGCTACACTGCTGAAAGTCCTCTTTGAAACCCCAGGAGCATCGGATGCCAGCCTCTTCACTCGCGTTGTTTACCGCCGCCACGCAGCAATGGTTTCGCGACACCTTTAAAGCGGCGACGCCCGCACAACATGAAGCCTGGCAGGCCATTTCGAGCGGTAAGAACTGTTTGGTGATTGCGCCCACCGGTTCTGGTAAAACGCTGGCGGCATTTCTCTATGCGATTGATGCCCTGTTTCGTGAACGCAGCGCCGAAGATCTCCCCGAACGAAGTCACAGAACACGCATTCTTTACCTCTCTCCGGTGAAAGCGCTGGCGGCGGATGTTCAGCGCAATCTGCAACGGCCTTTAGCGGGGGTGGCTGAAGAGCGGCGCAAACGCGGTGAAGCCGAGATCACCCTGGAGGTGGGCATGCGATCGGGCGATACGCTCAGCAGCGAGCGGGCAAAATTACAGCGGCGCCCACCGGATATTTTGATCACCACGCCCGAATCTTTATTTCTGATGCTGACATCAAAAGCCCGCGACACGCTGCGTGGCATCTCTACGGTGATTGTTGATGAAGTACATGCCATCGCGGGCAGCAAACGCGGCGCGCATCTGGCGCTCAGCCTTGAACGGCTGGATACGCTGCTAACGCACCCTGCGCAGCGTATCGGCCTCTCAGCCACGGTGAAACCGCCGGAGGCCGTCGCACAGTTTCTAGGGGGGAGTCGCGAAACGCTGATCGTGAATCCTACAGCTCAGCGCCCGTTAGCATTAACTATCCGGGTGCCTGTTGAAGATATGACGGATATTCAGCAACGCCCCGATAGCCGTTCAGTGCAGGATGCCACACCGTCCGCAGGATCCATCTGGCCACACATTGAAGCCGGGATTTTGGATGAGGTGTTACGCCATCGCGCCACTTTGGTGTTTACCAATTCCCGCGGATTGGCTGAAAAACTTACCGCGAGGCTGAATGAGCTCTACACGCGTCGCCTCGGAGAAAAGCCCACTGCGCCAGAAGAGTCCTTTGCCTACGGTTCCTTTACCGGCGGTACAGAGAAACGCACCGTCACACCGAATGACTTATTGGCCCGATCCCACCACGGTTCTGTTTCTAAAGAACAACGGCTGGAAATTGAAAACGCGCTCAAAGCGGGCGAGCTGCGTTGCGTGGTCGCCACATCAAGCCTGGAGCTGGGTATTGATATGGGCGATATCGATCTGGTGATTCAGGTTGGTGCGCCCCCTTCGGTTGCCAGTGCGCTCCAGCGCGTCGGGCGCGCGGGTCATCAGGTCGGCGGTACGCCGAAAGGCATCATCTGGCCGCGCACCCGACGCGATTTGGTGGATGCGGCTGTCATTGTTGAGTCGATGTTGGCGGGTGAACTCGATGCGATTACCCTGCCACACAATCCGCTGGACCTGCTGGCTCAGCACACGGTCGCCGCCGCCTCAATGGACACGCTGGAAATCGACAGCTGGTTTGAGCTGGTACGGCGTGCAGAACCGTTTAAAACGTTACCACGTCACGCATTTGAAGCGGTGCTAAACATGTTAGCCGGGCGCTATCCCTCCGATGAGTTCGCCAACCTGCAACCCCGCCTAATTTGGGACCGACATAATAATACCCTGACTGGACGGCCTGGCGCGCAGCATCTGGCTGTCACCAGCGGCGGCACCATCCCGGATCGCGGGATGTTCAGCGTTATGCTGCCCGAAGGTGAAGAACAGACGGGCGCACGACGCGTCGGGGAACTGGATGAAGAGATGGTTTATGAGTCGCGGATTAACGACATCATTACCCTTGGCGCAACATCATGGCGTATTCAGCAAATCACCCATGACCAGGTTGTGGTGGTGCCTGCGCCGGGCCGTTCAGCGCGTCTGCCATTCTGGCATGGCGACAGTCTCGGCCGTTCAGCGACACTGGGTGAAGCGATTGGTGGTTATTTACGACAGGCCCATAGTGAAACGTCACTGCCCGGCGACAGTCGTGACGCCAATGCCCGACACAATATGAAAAGCCTGATCGCCGAACAAATTCAGGCAACTGGCGAGTTGACCACCGACCGC
>NZ_DAMDQC010000245.1:0-4087 GCF_032082325.1 Pantoea sp. CTOTU50773
CCCATCATTATGAGTGATGTGCTCTAACCAGCTGAGCTACGTAGCCATCTTTTTTCGCTAACCTTCATCGGCGTTGCGGGGCGCATTATGCGTATTGAGCTTTGTAGCGTCAACAAGTTTTTTGCCGTTTTTTGCCTTAAAACGCCTGTTTGACTGGCTTGTAACCAGGGTGGCGATTTATTCAGCAGTTTTCTATCGTCACATCGACGATGAAAACAAAAAGGGGCCTTTACAGACCCCTTATCCTACTCATTCACAAGCTTATTTGTAGGCGGACTGATGCACGCCGACAGCACGACCAGATGGGTCATCCATGTTTTTGAAAGCTTCATCCCACTCAATCGCTTTGGCCGATGAACAGGCAACAGATGGACCGCCTGGAACACACTCTGCTGCACTGGCAATCGGGAACAGCTCTTCAAAGATTTCGCGGTACAAATACGCTTCTTTCGAGTTCGGCGTGTTGTACGGGAAACGGAAGTGCGCGGTAGACAACTGCTGATCGGTGATCTGCTTCGCGGCCACTTCTTTCAGGCTATCGATCCAGCTGTAGCCTACGCCATCAGAGAACTGCTCTTTCTGACGCCATGCCACGCTCTCCGGCAGGTAAGAAGAGAAGCATTCACGCAGAATGTGTTTCTCCATTTTGCCGTTGCTGCCGCACATTTTGTCTTCCGGGTTGATGCGCATCGCCACATCAAGGAATTTCTTGTCGAGGAACGGTACGCGCGCTTCAACGCCCCATGCCGACATCGCTTTGTTGGCACGCGCACAGTCAAACATGTGCAGCGCCAGCAGTTTACGCACGTTCTCTTCGTGGAATTCCTGAGCGTTAGGTGCTTTGTGGAAATACAGGTAACCACCAAACACTTCGTCCGCACCTTCACCTGACAGCACCATTTTGATGCCCATTGCCTTGATTTTACGCGACATCAAATACATCGGCGTAGAGGCGCGAATGGTGGTGACGTCATAGGTTTCGATGTGGTAAATCACATCGCGAATCGCATCCAGACCTTCCTGCACGGTGAAGTGAATCTCGTGGTGCACGGTGCCCAGATGTTCCGCCACTGATTTGGCCGCTTTCAGATCAGGTGAGCCTTCCAGACCTACCGCAAAAGAGTGCAGCTGTGGCCACCAGGCATCACTTTTATCTTCATCTTCCACACGTTTTGCCGCAAAGCGCTTAGTCACGGCAGAAATGATAGAGGAGTCGAGGCCGCCAGACAGCAGCACGCCATAAGGCACGTCAGACATCAGGTGGCTTTTCACTGACTCTTCCAGCGCATGCTTCAGGCCCGCAGCGTCAGTGGTGTTCTCGGCAACGGCAGAGAAATCCATCCAGTCGCGCTGCCAGTAACGACGGATTTCGCCATCGCTGCTGCACAGGAAGCTTCCCGGCGGGAATTCTTTGATGGTGCGGCAAACCGGCACCAGCGCTTTCATTTCAGAGGCGACAAACAGGTTTCCGTGCTCATCGTTGCCCATGTACAGTGGGATAATCCCGATGTGGTCACGGCCAATCAGATACTGCTGCTTCACGCTGTCCCACAGAATGAAGGCGAACATACCTTGCAGATCATCGAGGAAATCGAGACCTTTTTCCTGGTACAGCGCGAGGATCACTTCGCAGTCAGAACCGGTCTGAAACGCATAACGATCGCTCAGTTCAGCACGCAAAGCCTGATGGTTGTAGATCTCACCGTTCACGGCCAGTACGTGGGTGTGGTCAGCGTTGTACAGCGGCTGTGCGCCGTTGTTGACGTCAACAATCGACAGGCGCTCATGCACCAGAATGGCTTTGTCATCGGCATACACGCCAGACCAATCCGGTCCACGGTGACGCATCAGACGGGAACACTCCAGCGCTTTCTTGCGCAGTTCAACAGGATCGGATTTCAGATCCAGCACACCAAAAATCGAACACATAACTGACTCCTGATCTCACCTTGCGGCGATGTTATTTCTACGTTTGTCCGGCAGCCTTGACTGCGTGATGTATAAGAAAATGCGCTATCAGGTGGTGTTAACGCAAGTTAAATTGCGATCTTTTGATAAAAAGATTGTTGTGATGGCTTAAAAATTGAATTTCATCTAATTAAATGTCAATTAAATTAGATGGCGTCTAATGAATTGGCGTTTTGGATGATTTCCTGCGCAATTAATGGTGCACAGAATCATAATAAAGGGATGTAAAAACAAACGCCCTGCTCACACGACGTACGGGCATGGCGATAAGTAAACGCGATAAGAGAAGGTTTAGAACAGGTCGATATCGGCCACTGAAGGGTAAATCCAGTCAGGGCGGAAAGGCATCGCATCAATGTCACTCAGCGTCGAAACCCCGGAGAGCACCAGAATGGTTTCCAGGCCCGCCTGGAATCCGGCCAGAATATCGGTGCGCAGGTTATCGCCGACAATCACCGTCTCTTCCGAGTGGGCATGCATCTTATTTAGCGCAGCACGCATGATATACGGGCTCGGCTTACCGACGTAAAACGGTTTGCGACCGGAGATGGTTTCGATACCGGCGCAGAGTGCACCGCAGGCTGGCACAAAACCGCGTGCGTGGGTATCCGGGTTGGTGGCGATAAAGCGTGCGCCATTAGCGACAAAGAAAGCCGCTTTATGCATCATTTCCCAGTTAAAGGAGCGCGTCTCCCCAACAATCACAAAATCGGGATTCACATCGGTGATGGTAAATCCGGCTTTATACAGTTCGTGAATCAGCGCGCCTTCGCCAATCACGTAGGCTTTTTTGCCTTCCTGACGACGCAGGAAATCGGCTGTCGCCATCGCCGAGGTATAGAACACTGAATCCGGTACCTCGACACCCGCATTGGCAAAACGGTTTGCCAGATCCTGAGCGGTTTGCGACGGATAGTTGGTCAGCACCACCAGCGGCATCTCTTTTTCAAGGATGCGCTGCAGAAACTCATTCGCGCCTTTCACGGCGGTATTGTCGTGCATCAACACGCCGTCGATGTCACAGATTACGCTTTTGATGGTCATATTGGCTTCCGGTCGGGCCCGCCAGACGGCAGGCTTCAATTATTCTTCCAGCAGATGCTGCAGCAAAATACCATTCAGCATCGCACGTTTCGCCAGGGCAAAGGCGCCAATAGCGGAACGGTGATCCAGTTCGGAACGCACCACCGGCAGGTTTTTGCGGAAGGCATTCAGCGCCTGGGTATTAATGCAGCCTTCAATTGCCGGGAACAGCACTTTGTCTGCGTCGGTGATTTCCCCCGCCAATACCACCTTTTGTGGATTGAACAGGTTAATGGCAATCGCAATCGCTTTCCCGAGGTAGCGTCCCACGTATTCGATCACTTCGCAGGCCAGCGCGTCTCCCTGATTAGCGGCACGACAGATTTGTGGCATCAGACAGTTATCCAGCGTCAACGTGCTCGGATAGCCCTGATTGAGCAGATGGCGCACGCGATTCTCAATCGCGCCGTTGGCGGCAATCGTTTCCAGACAGCCAAAGTTGCCGCAGTGGCAGCGCTCACCCAATGGATCGACCTGGATGTGGCCAATTTCGCCCACGTTGCCGTTGCTGCCAAGGAAAATATGGCCGTTAGCGATGATGCCCGCGCCGGTACCGCGATGTAAACGCACCAGAATGGAGTCTGCACAGTCACGACTTGCACCGAAATAGTGCTCCGCCAGCGCCAGACTACGGATATCGTGACCGACAAAGCTGGTGACGTTAAAGCGTTTCTGCAAGCTGGATACCAGCGGCCAGTGGCTGACAGCGATGTGCGGCATATAGCGAATAATGCCGTTAATCGGGTCCACCAGGCCTGGCAGAATCACCGCGATCGCGATTAATTCATGAATCTTGCGTTGATGCGCCGCCATAAATGCCGTGATGGCATTGAACAGCGCATTCTCCAGCGTTTCCTGGGTGCGCTCAGGCAGGGGATAATCTTCCTGCGCCAGCGATTTTCCGCTCAGATCGAATAATGTCAGCGTGGCATCATTGCGTCCTAAGCGAACGCCGATGGTATGAAAATGGCGAGTTTCGGTAATGATGGAAATTGCGCGGCGACCACCGGTAGAGGCTTGTTGCTCTACCTCTTTG
>NZ_DAMDQC010000246.1:0-4057 GCF_032082325.1 Pantoea sp. CTOTU50773
CGACCCAGGTGCTGAGCGTCAGGTTAAAGGCGTAGCAGATAAACGACACCAGCATCACCTGACGCTTCGCCAGTTTGTGTCCACAGTAGGCGCGACCGATTAAGTCATACACGCCATAGGTGAGATAGCTGACCACCACCAGCGCCGCTGCGCCCAGCACCACATAGCGGTTGTAGCCGACGATCACCTGATACACGTCCTGCCAGTTCACTTTGCGCGCGTAGATCACCAGCAGTACGATCACCGCAATAAAGAACAGCCAGGTGAGGATTTTCTTTGTCCATTGCCAGCGAGAATGTTTTTTGCTCATCAGTGTTTCGCTCCTTCGTTGCCGGTTTCGACCCGATCCTGGGTTTCCATTTCCGGTTGCACGGGGGGATCAACCTGCGCCAGTAAAGGCGTATGCGCGGGCAACCAACCGGCAATGGCCGGGAAGTGACGCAGGAAATGGAACACAATCACGCTTTTAGTGAGATGCCACCAGGTGCGCGGCGGCAATTTGTCATCCTGCACACGCACACAATCGTGCTGAAGCAAGGCTTCCAGATTGTCACGCAGCGTCTGATTGAAAGTGCGATCGTGCACGATGAGATTGGCTTCCAGATTGAGCGATAAGCTCAACGGATCAAGATTGCTGGAGCCCACGGTGGCCCAGTGCTGATCCTGCACCGCAATTTTGCCGTGCAGTGGACGGCGGCAATATTCATAAACCTCAACCCCGGCATCCACCAGATAGTTATAGAGCATCTCGGCGCCCACTTTAACAATCGGCATATCCGGTTCACCCTGCACGATCAGCCGTACACGCACGCCACGCTGTGCGGCACTGCGCATTTCACGTAACAGGCGATAGCCAGGGAAGAAATAGGCATTAGCGATGATGACGTCCTGTTTGGCCTTGCGCAGCATATCGAGATAGTGCTGCTCAATGTCGTCGCGATGGTCGTCATTGTCGCGGTAAACAAACAACACCTGCGCCTCACCGGGCATCGCATTAACCGCCAGCCGCTGTGAACGTCCTCCCCACCAGCGTCGCGTGGTCTGCTTGCTACCGATGGCCTGCTGTACATAGCGAGCAATATCCAGCACCACCGGCCCCGTCACCTCGACCGCATAATCCTGCTTCGCCTCCGGGCCGTAATCGGTATTGTGCTCTGCAGAGAAGTTGATGCCGCCCACAAAGGCGAGGGCATCATCGACCACCACGATTTTACGATGCAGACGACGGAACACGTTGGTGCGCATGCCCAGCACCAGCGGGCGCGGATCGTAATAGAGAAAACGCACCCCGGCTTCCGTAAGCGTGTTCACAAAGGCGTCGGAGAGATCGTGTGAACCATAGCCATCCACCATCACTTCGACTTTCACGCCACGCTGCGCTGCTGCAAGCAGATCGCTATGCAGCGCGTTGCCGACGTCGTCTTCAAACAGAATAAACGTCTCCAGCAGCAGCGAACGCTCGGCACGCTGAATGGCTGCTGAAACGCAGGGGAAGAACTGCTCGCCGTTCTCCAGCAACCGCAACTGATTGCCCTCACGCCAGCTGAAATTCATAGGAAGATCTCCACGGCCAGGGGGGCGTGATCGGAAAGGTGTGACCAGGGTTTGACCGGCAGCGCCCAGGGCTGGCTCACGGTGGCGTTGCGGATATAAATACGATCCAGTCGCAGTAGCGGAAAACGTGCCGGGAAGGTACGTGCCGGGCGGCCGTTTTTCATGCTAAACACTTCCTGCAATCCCGCGCTGCGCTTCAGGAAGCGATTGGCGTGCACTTGCCAGTCGTTGAAATCTCCGGCCACCACCAGCGGCGCATCATGCGGCAGGGCATTGATGCGATCGCTCATCATCTTCATCTGCGCCTGGCGATGCTGTGCTTTAAGCCCTAAATGCACACAGATGACATGCAGCGGATCGGGGCGATCCGGCAGGCGAATCTGGCAGTGCAACATGCCGCGCTTTTCGCTTCCCGCCACAGAAATATCGAGATTTTCATATTCAATAATGGGGAAACGTGACAATATCGCGTTCCCGTGATGTCCCTCGGGATAAACTGCATTACGGCCATAGGCAAAATCATGCCACATGGTATCGGCCAGATACTCGTAATGAGAGTTTTCCGGCCAGTTCTCAATGTGCAGCGAATGGATAGCGTGGGTGCCCATCACCTCTTGCAGGAAGACAATATCCGCCGAGGTGGCGCGGACTGCGTCACGCAATTCCGGCAGGATAAAGCGACGGTTAAAGCTGGTGAACCCCTTGTGGGTATTGATCGTCAGGACTTTAAATGAAAATCCTTGCGTGTTTTGTGGCATACTTCGACGCGCTCCTTTTCATCATCAACAGCACAAAGTGTAGTCTTTGTCACAAATGGATGGTGATGGACGCAGAAAATTAGGGCGTTATCCGAAATTTGCTTTACATTGAGGAAATCCGTCTGGCCGCAGCCAGATACACTTGGGCGACCTGTTGGGTCTGCCAGGAGAAGAGAATGAAATGGTCTAATCGTGTTCAGATCGTTACCGGTCAAACCTGTTTGCATATTGCGATGCACCTGTTGGTGATCGCCGCGCTGGTTTGGGGCTGGAAGCACAAGGCGCTGGTTGAAGTGAGCAGTACCCTGGTAGCAGCTTATGCGGTGGTGTTTATCGCCATGCTGGCTCTGCAGCGTAGTGCCCGTTTACGTCGCATGGGTGACGCGCTGGAAGAAGTCACGACAACGTACTACTTCGGCGCAGCGATGCTGACGCTGTTCCTGATCTCGCGCTTCATCCACAACAACCTGTTGATCGGTTGCCTGGGCGTGGTGATGTTGGTGGGTCCGGCGCTGGTATCCTTGCTGGCGAAAGAACCCGCGCATCGCGTGGAGAAAAAGCGCAGCTAAGCGAAAGCTCAGTCGCGAACCGAAAGGAGCCGCATGCGGCTCCTATTTTGTTATGCGCAGCGCAATAACGGTCACAGAGAGCAACGGCGCAACTCGTGCCACGACGGGAAGACTACCAACATCATGTTACAGCGCCGTGACTATTGTCAGTCGCGGTGGCAGCGGAAACCTGCTAAACTCCCGCCCTTACGCATGGTAGTTTGTGCCCTTTTCACACGTGAGCCCACCAGGCTTGCGTCATATACCCCCTGAAAACTACATCGCTGACGGCGAACAGGGCGGTTCGGAGTAATACACCTGCATGTCATTTGACTCTCTCGGCTTAAGTGCCGATATTTTGCGTGCGGTAGCGGAACAAGGCTACCAGGAACCGACGCCGATTCAGCGTCAGGCTATTCCCGTGGTGCGGGCAGGTCGTGACCTGTTGGCAAGCGCCCAAACCGGTACCGGTAAAACCGCCGGTTTCACGCTGCCACTGTTGCAGCGTCTCACTGCGAATCCCTCTAACGCGCGCGGTCGTCGTCCGGTGCGTGCGTTGATCCTCACCCCAACCCGTGAACTGGCGGCGCAGGTGGGCGAGAACGTTCGTGAATACAGTCAGTATCTTAATATCCGCTCACTGGTGGTCTTCGGTGGCGTGAGCATCAACCCGCAGATGATGAAACTGCGCGGGGGTGTGGATGTGCTGGTGGCGACGCCAGGCCGTCTGCTGGATCTGGCACATCAAAATGCGGTTGATCTGTCACAGGTTGAAATTCTGGTGCTGGATGAAGCGGATCGCATGCTCGATATGGGCTTCATCCACGACATTCGCCGTGTACTGGCGCGTCTGCCGGCAAAACGTCAGAACCTGCTGTTCTCTGCCACCTTCTCTGATGAGATCAAAACCCTGGCGGAAAAACTGCTGACCAACCCAGAGCAGGTTGAAGTGGCGCGTCGTAACACCGCCTCTGAGCAAGTTTCACAGCAAGTACACTTCGTTGATAAGAAGCGTAAGCGGGAACTGCTGTCGCTGATGATTGGTCGCGACAACTGGCAGCAAGTGCTGGTGTTCACCCGTACCAAACACGGCGCCAACCATCTGGCTGAACAGCTGAACAAAGATGGCATCACCGCAGCGGCAATCCACGGTAACAAAAGCCAGGGCGCGCGTACCCGCGCGTTAGCTGACTTCAA
>NZ_DAMDQC010000247.1:0-4003 GCF_032082325.1 Pantoea sp. CTOTU50773
TCGTTCAAACGCCCGGCATAAGGCTGATAGCGCAATAACGATTCGATGTCACCGCGTGTCGCAAGTTGTCGCAGTGCACTGCGTAGACGGTCAGCTTGCTCTGGCAGGGAAGGGGTGTTGAAATTCAGATCTAATACATCTGGTGCAACTCGCTGTTGATCATCACTTGATCCCAGTGGGCGCAAAATTTCCCTGACAAAGGTTCCCCGACCGGTTTCTCCCCTCACCAGTCCCATGGCTTCCAGCTCACTGTAAATACGCGTTGCGGTGGCTAATGAGATAGCACGCTCGCTGGCGAGTGCTCTGTGCGTGGGCAATCGTGTCCCTGCGGGCAAATGGCCGAGTTGTATCGCGCTGGCGAATTCATCAACGATAACTTTATAGCGAGCCTTCATCCAATGTATCCATGACAATTTTTTGATTGTCATTAATGCTGTCATTTACGCTTTAAAGCGTCAACGGTGGGTAAGTCAATGAATCAAGGTGGCGTTTATGGCGACTAGCAGCAACACAAGCGTATCTCACGCTAACCATTCTGGATTACAAGGATGGATGAGTGGATTTATCGGGATGGTTATTTTTAGTGGATCGTTACCGGCTACGCGTGTGGCGGTAAAAAGTTTCGATCCTTTTTTCCTGACTTTCATACGCGCTTCAATTGCAGGAGTGCTGGCGGTCCTGATCATTTTAGCCCTTCGACAACGCCGACCTGCGCCCGGACAGCTTTGTTCATTGCTGATTGTCGCGCTGGGTGTCGTGATAGGTTTTCCTTTGTTCACTGCGCTGGCGTTACAGCATGTCAGCTCAGCACATTCGATCGTTTTTATTGGATTGCTTCCCATGTCTACCGCGCTTTTTGCCGTGATTCGTGGAGGCGAACGACCACGAAGAGCATTTTGGTTGTTTTCCACTCTCGGTTGTCTATTGGTGATGGGGTTTACGCTGGTGCAGAGCGCAGCGGCATCACTGACCGGTGACCTCTTGATGTTAGCGGCGACGTTAGTGTGCGGCCTGGGTTATGCAGAAGGCGCAATGCTTTCTCGACACTTGGGTGGCTGGCAGGTCATATTCTGGTCACTGATCCTTTCACTGCCGATCATGTTGCTGGCAACAGTGATGACGGCTCCTCTCAGTTTTGAACCTGTTCAGGCGTCTGCATGGTGGGCTTTAGGATATGTATCGCTGTTCAGCATGCTGATTGGTTTCATCTTTTGGTACAGGGGGCTGGCAACCGGCGGTATCGCCAGCGTAGGACAACTGCAGCTGTTACAGCCTTTCTTTGGCCTGATTTTCTCAGCCTGATTACTTCATGAATCCATTCATCCATCCATGCTGGTGGTGACGGCAGCCGTTGTATGTTGTTTGGCCGCTGCACGTAAATTTGAGCGGTAGCTTTACAAAATCCTGACGAACCTTGCGCAGTTGTTAAGCGCAAGGTAAATATTCTTAAAATAAACCGCACTGCTCGCGGTTTTTCCCGTTAAACTGCTTTTCTTGTCGATCAGACTTTTCCAGTGAATGAATTATTACTCACCTGATGATAGCCATCTGAAGCGGCGTTCACAGCGCTTCGTTCGTCGTATGTTTATCATGCGCCAGCTTGGCACAATTTTATGTTTCTTCCCGATTCTCTCGGTATTGATGGAGATGCATCGCGGAGTGGCGTTCAGCGCCCTGTTATTTATCAATGCATTTATCTGGCCGTGGGTGGCTTATCGCCGGGCATTGCGTGCCGAAGACGCCACCGGCACCGAACGGCATAACTTAACGCTGGACGCGGCATTTGGCGGTATTTGGGTGGCGCTGATGGCGCTTAGCCCGTTGCCGTCATTTATCATTATGGCGGTGCTGGTCTCGGATCGTTATGCGGCAGGAGGCGCAGCGCAGTTAATCGCTGCCATGCAGGCTTTCCTCTGCGCTTTCGTTATGGTCTGGCTGGTGGATGGCGCGGGTGTCAATCTCACATTCAGTGCGCAAACCGTCTGGCTGACATTGCCGTTGGCAACCTGCTATATGCTGGTATTGAGCGTGACGTCCTACAATTTGACCTGGCAATTGCGTAAACGAAACCGTGAACTGGAGCGTATTGCGTTAATGGACCCTGGTCTGGAGATCCCTAACCGGCGTCTGTTTGAACGTCGTCTGGAGAGCGAATTCCTGAGTACGCGTCGTGGCGACAGCGCGGGCTATCTGCTGCTGATGGATCTTGATTACTTCAAGTCGGTGAATGATACCTGGGGCCACGAAGCCGGGGATTTTTTACTGGCAGAGATTTCGGCACTGCTTCGTAATCATGTGGGATTGCAGGATATTCCCGCGCGTTTCGGCGGTGATGAGCTGGGCGTGATCGTGCACCATGCGACCGATGAGACGGTGGTAGCGTTGGCAAATCGCTTAAAGGAAAAAATCGCTCAGGTGCGCCTGCCAGCGTCGGCGGAGTTTCGCTGCTCGGTGAGTATCGGCATTGCTTCAGCCGCCAACGCCGAGTCCTTGCGCCATTGGTTACGCCATGCAGATGAAGCGTTATACGAGGTAAAACGCGCCGGACGAAATGGTGTGCGGCTGTGGGTCCCGCCGCAACCACCGTTGGCCGGCGCCGCCTGATCAGGCAAACGTCGGTTCGCAGTTCACCGGGAAGTTGAGTGAATTGGCCACATAACAGGCCTCATGTGCCTGGTGATGTAACTCAAGCGCGCGATCCGCATCTGCCGGATCGCGCAGCGTAATGCGCGGTTTCAGCGTGATTTGCGTAAAACGACCCCGAGCCCCTTCTACCATGGTGCCTTCCGCGGCATCCTCATAAGCTTCCACCACAATTCCCGCGTCCGCGCACAGGTGCAAATACCACAGTTTGTGACAGGCGGAGGCCGAAGCCAGCAATAACTCTTCAGGATTCCAGCGCGTGGCATCGCCACGAAATGCCGGATCGGCGCTCAAAGGCATTATGGGTTTGCCGTCTGCCAGCATCTCACTGTTACGATCGTAAGCGGTGTAAGAGGAGGTGCCGGTGCCGCGATTGCCGGTCCAGCGGACCGTGACCTGATAGTGGTGTTCCCGTGCCATAGCTGAAGTTCCTTTTGTGGGGTAATCGGCGGTCAGTTTACTGTGTTTGCTGGCGTGGCGGGAAGGCTCCGATCAGCCACCGCGCGTCAAATCCTCAATATCCAGCGTTTCAGTCTGACAAATAGAGATCAGGCTGGCGGCTTCATCACTTAGCCGTACAAAGGTATGGCGCATCGTACTGTCGATGTAAGCGCTGTCACCTTGTGCCAGCCGCAGCGGTGCATAGAGCTGCGTATGCAACATCACTTCGCCTGACAAAACATAAATGAACTCTTCACCGGCATGCTGAGACCAGGCTTCCGGCGGCGGCAACTCGCGCGTCTCAATTCCCATCACCACCGGAATCATCCCTTTCACCAGCAGTTCAGCGGCATGCACTTCATAACGAAAATAGGGGTTGGTAAAGGCCAATCCTTTACCGGCCAGTGTGTAAGTGCGGCGGCCCTGAATGGCGGTGCTCGCCACCGAAGGCAGGGGCAACTCTTCGGCGAACAGTTCGGCCAGAGAGTAATCAAACGCGCTGGCAATCTTGGCAATGGTATCGAATGAAGCGGACACCTGGCCTTTTTCAATCTTCGAAAGTGTCGAAATCGACACGCCACTCAACTCGGCGACCTGCTCCAGCGTCAATTCTCGCGCCTGACGTATCGTTTTGATTCGCAGTCCAAAATCTTGTTCGCCGGTTAAGGCGGCGCCCAGCCCGGAGGCTTCATGCTGTCGGGTGGTTTTCATTGGCAATGATTCTTCTGCTAAGTGAACTGGACATTTAATTTCTCACATATGATAAAAATTATCACATAAGAAAATTGTATTGGTCTAAATGTGAGCAGAGTAGCAGTTTAAAAGAAAACTTCTGGGAGCTGCTATGAACATAACCACCATCGCCAGCATTAAACTGCCCGCGTTTTACGATAAAGCCCGCAACCTCAACAACCTGCTG
>NZ_DAMDQC010000248.1:0-3974 GCF_032082325.1 Pantoea sp. CTOTU50773
GCTTTTTTGCTGTAGCCTTCTTTGTCCATATAAGCGTTCAGCGTACGCGTCATTGCCGCACGGAAGCCCGCAAGGTGCGTACCGCCATCGCGCTGTGGAATGTTGTTGGTGAAGCAGTAGATGTTTTCCTGGAAACCATCGTTCCACTGCAGCGCGACTTCCACACCAATACCGTCTTTCTCGTTAGAGAAATAGAACACGGTTGGGTGAATCGGGGTTTTGTTCTTGTTGAGGTACTCAACAAACGCCTTGATGCCGCCTTCGTAGTGGAAGTGGTCGCTCTTGCCGTCACGCTTGTCTTCCAGACGGATAGAAACACCCGAGTTCAGGAAGGAGAGTTCACGCAGGCGTTTCGCCAAAATGTCATACTCGAACTCCACCACATTGGTGAAGGTTTCGTAGCTCGGCCAGAAACGGACGCGTGTACCGGTGGTTTCAGTATCACCGGATACCGCCAGCGGTGCCTGCGGCACACCGTGCTGGTAAATCTGCTGATGCACTTTACCTTCGCGGCGAATGGTCAGTTCCAGCTTCTGCGAAAGGGCGTTAACCACTGACACGCCCACGCCGTGCAGACCACCGGACACTTTATACGAGTTATCGTCGAATTTGCCGCCGGCGTGCAGCACGGTCATGATCACTTCTGCCGCAGACACACCCTCTTCCGGGTGAATGCCGGTCGGAATACCACGGCCATCATCCTGAACAGACACAGAATTGTCCGCATGGATGGTGACGACGATGTCACTACAGTGACCCGCGAGCGCTTCGTCGATTGCGTTATCCACGACCTCGAATACCATGTGATGCAGACCGGTGCCGTCATCGGTATCACCGATATACATACCCGGGCGTTTGCGTACCGCATCAAGCCCTTTAAGGACTTTGATACTTGAGGAGTCATAAGAATTCGACATCAACGTTTCTCGCTCATTTAATCTTCAGGTTGAACCGCTATTTTACCCTGTTCCACGCGGAACATCTTGCCCTTTTCGTCACTCATGTCGATTACATGTTCGACACCAATGGCGCTGACAAATACCTGAGCCTGCGTGGCTTTCAGGCGCTCGGCCAGCAACCGACGACGCGAATCGTCCAGCTCCGAGGCAAAGTCATCAATCAGGTACAAACAGCGACGTCCGCTGCTGCGAGTCAGATACTCGCCCTGCGCTAAACGCAGAGCACACATCAGCAGCTTTAATTGACCGCGTGAGAGTAAATCTTCCACAGGCGTGCCTTCCGCACGGATGCGAAAATCCGCTTTGTGCGGGCCGCTGGCGGTATAGGTGAGCGCGCGATCGCGCTCGAAATTACGTTCCAGCAGTTCGGCAAAGTCGCTCTCTTTATCCCAGCCGCGCTGAAACGAAAACGACAACTCAAACTCTGGTAAAAATTGACTGCAGGTAGCGATGATCTCTTTCGAGATCGCCGCACTGTACTCGGCTCGCCACTGGCTAATCTGTTCGGCCAGCGGCACCAGTTCCTGATCCCACGGGCGAATTTGGCTGTAACGCGAAACTTGTCTCAGCGCGGCGTTACGCTGTTTCATCAGACGCCGTAGATTATTCCAGGCATTGAAGAAACCGGGTGCGGAGTGAAAGCATCCCCAATCAATATAGGCTCTACGGTATTTGGGGCCGCCGTTGAGCAAAGTAAACCCTTCCGGCGTGATCAACTGCATCGGCAGCAATTGCGCCAGCTCGGCCACTTTATGACCGTCGCTGCCGTCGATGCGCACTTTGCTATCACCGGCGCGATTTTTGGTCAGCCCCACGGCCAATTCGCGCTCACTGCCTTCAATTCGTCCGTGCAGGACAAACGCATCCTGATCGTGACGAATGACGCGGCCAGCCTGCAAACTGCGAAATGCGCGACCATGTCCGAGGGTGTAGATAGCCTCCAGCACGCTGGTTTTACCGCTGCCGTTAGCACCCACGAGGAAATTAAAGCCTGGTGCCAGCGTGAGATCGGCCTGCTCGATGTTGCGGAAATCTTTAATCAGGAGGCGGGTTAAAGCCATGAACGAATCCAGCTGCGCATTAAGAAGTGGTTTTCACCTAACCCTGCCATCGAGGGCGTTAACGGCGAAGCTAGTTTGCTCACGGCCAGCGCGCAGTCCCTGGGAGCATACTGAAGTATGTGACCAGGGACGAGCACTGCCCGGGGGCAAAATAGCGAGTAAGTTAGCCCGCTATAAGATCACAAGCGCATTGGCATGACGACGTATGCCGCCGCTGGGCTGGCAACGTCTTCAATTTGCACACTCGAAACCGAATCGGTCAGCAGCAAACGCACGTTTTCGCATTTCAGCGCATTCAGCACATCTAACACGTAACTCACGTTAAAGCCGATCTCCAGTTCAGTGCCGCTATACGACACATCCAGCATCTCTTCCGCTTCTTCCTGTTCTGGGTTATTAGCGGTGATCTTGAGCTGATTTTCGGTGATATAGATGCGAACGCCGCGGAACTTCTCGTTAGAGAGGATCGCTGCACGGGCAAACGCCTGCTTCAGCAGATCGCAACCGGCCTCCAGCGCTTTATCCGGGTTCTTCGGCAATACGCGGCGATAATCAGGGAAACGTCCATCAACAAGCTTAGAGGTGAAGATGAAGTCACCAACGTGCGCGCGAATGTTGCTGCTGCCGATCTGCACCTGCAGCGGAGTCTCTCCGCCATCCAGCAGACGGACTAATTCAATCACGCCTTTACGTGGCACGATCACCGAATGGTTAGGCAACGCCTGGCCAATCGGCATGGAGCAGACTGCCAGACGGTGACCATCAGTAGCGACGGTGCGTAACTCTTCACCTTCAGTCTCAAACAGCATGCCGTTGAGGTAGTAACGCACATCCTGATGCGCCATTGAGAACTGGGTCGCTTCGATCAGACGTTTCAGCGTGGCCTGCGGCAAGGTGAATTCCACCTCGCTCTGCCAGTCATCCAGATTAGGGAAGTCAGTGGCGGGCAGCGTCGATAAGGAAAAACGGCTACGGCCAGAACGCACCAGCATTCTGTCACCTTCCAGCGTCAGGCTAATTTCCGCCCCCTCTGGCAAACCGCGACAGATATCGAGGAATTTACGCGCGGGCACGGTGGTCGCACCGGGCTCGTGGGGCTGCGTTAATGCAACGCGGGCCACCATCTCCATTTCCAAATCGGTGCCGGTCAGACGCAGTACGCCTTCACTCACCTGCAACAGTAAATTTCCGAGGATCGGTAAGGTCGGGCGTCCACCAAGCGGGCCGCTAACCTGTTGCAGTGGTTTCAGCAACTGCTCACGTTCTACAATAAATTTCATATGCGTCAGGAAGATAATGTTCGAATGAGGTTAGAGAAATCTTCTTTGATGTCGTGGCTCTCTTCACGCAACTGCTCAATTTTACGGCAGGCATGGAGCACGGTGGTATGATCGCGGCCACCAAACGCATCGCCAATTTCCGGCAGGCTATGGTTGGTCAACTCTTTCGCCATTGCCATTGCCATCTGACGCGGACGTGCCACCGAGCGCGAACGGCGCTTCGACAGTAAATCCGCGACTTTGATCTTGTAGTATTCGGCCACCGTTTTCTGGATGTTATCGATGGTGACCAGCTTTTCCTGCAGCGCCAGCAAATCCCGCAGCGCTTCGCGCACGAAATCGATGGTGATCGCGCGGCCGGTAAAGTTGGCATTGGCGATGACGCGGTTCAGCGCACCTTCCAACTCACGCACATTGGAGCGCAGACGCTTGGCAATAAAGAAGGCGACTTCTCCCGGCAGGCGGATATCGTTTTCATCCGCTTTCTTCATCAGGATCGCCACACGCGTTTCCAGCTCAGGCGGCTCGATCGCGACGGTTAATCCCCAGCCAAAGCGCGACTTCAGGCGATCTTCAACACCATTGATCTCTTTAGGATAGCGATCCGAGGTCAAAATGATCTGCTGATTGCCTTCCAGCAGGGCGTTAAAGGTATGGAAAAACTCTTCCTGCGA
>NZ_DAMDQC010000249.1:0-3776 GCF_032082325.1 Pantoea sp. CTOTU50773
GCCTGGCAAGACCCGGCTGCGCGTCGTGTTGCGCACGGTGCCGGTACGATTCTCGTTAATGTCTAAACCTATGCCACGCTAAGTGACGCGCTGGCCGATGTCGATTTCTCGGTCGCCACCACCGCCCGCAGTCGTGCGAAGTTCCGCTACTACGCCACGCCGGCGCAAGTCGAAACCATTCTGCAGGAGAAGCGCCAGTGGCTGAGCCGAATCGCGCTGGTATTTGGTCGTGAGGACAGTGGCTTAACCAATGAAGAGCTGGATCAGGTCGATCTGCTGACCGGCATTCCAATGGCCAATGATTATCCTTCACTCAACCTCGGACAGGCGGTGATGGTGTACTGCTATCAGCTGTCGGCGCTGAATCAGGTCGCGGCAGAAGTGAAAGAAGTGGCGAACGAACACCAGCTGCAGGCGCTGCGCGAGCGCTTCCACCAGCTGCTGGTGAAACTGGAAGTGAGCGACGATGCCAAAATGGCGGACTGGATCGATCAGCGCATTGGCCTACTGGAACAGCGCGATAGCGCCATGCTGCATCGCCTGCTACATGATGTAGAAAAAAAACTTATAGATAAATAATCGGTGAATATCGTTTTTAATAGTGACTGATCGGGAAACAGGGCGATCAGTCGAACGATCCCAATATGATTTACGCGCAGACACCGAACTCTGCGCAGTCGCCTTAAAATGGCGGCTAAGACAAATTCGTTGACTTAACGTGCGCTTTGCTTTACTTCTGGAAGGCAGACGGACAAGACAAAGACAGACAGAAAAAATCTCAATGCGTAATCACAGCCTGAACACCACAATTATTATTACCACCACCATTACCACAGGTAACGGTGCGGGCTGACGCATACAGGAAAAACAAAGAAAAAAGCCCGCACCTAAACAGTGCGGGCTTTTTTTTCGGCAAAAATTCAGGAGAGCTTCAATCATGCGAGTGCTGAAATTCGGCGGAACCTCAGTAGCCAATGCGGAACGTTTTCTCCGCGTGGCAGATATTCTGGAAAGCAACGCGCAACAGGGACAGGTTGCCACCGTGCTCTCTGCCCCAGCGAAAATCACCAATCATCTGGTGGCGATGATTGAGAAAACCATTAGCGGCCAGGACGCACTGACGAATATCAGCGATGCCGAACGGATTTTTGCCGACCTGCTGCAGGGCCTGGCGGAGGCTCAGCCGGGCTTCGATTACGATGGCCTGAAAACCCGCATTGAGCTGGAATTTGCCCAGCTGAAACAGGTGCTGCATGGCATCAGCCTGCTGGGCCAGTGCCCGGATGCGGTGAATGCCGGCATTATCTGTCGTGGTGAGAAGCTCTCTATCGCCATCATGGAAGCGCTGCTGCAGGCGCGCGGCCACAAAGTCACGGTGATCGACCCGGTGGAGAAACTGCTGGCCGTTGGTCACTACCTCGAATCCACCGTGGATATCGCCGAGTCAACCCGTCGCATCGCGGCCAGCCAGATCCCAGCCGATCACATGATCCTGATGGCCGGTTTTACCGCCGGTAACGAGAAGGGCGAACTGGTGGTGCTGGGCCGTAATGGCTCTGACTACTCGGCGGCGGTGCTGGCTGCCTGCTTGCGTGCGGACTGCTGCGAGATCTGGACTGACGTAGACGGTGTTTACACTTGCGATCCACGCCAGGTGCCGGATGCGCGACTGCTGAAGTCGATGTCCTACCAGGAAGCGATGGAGCTGTCTTACTTCGGCGCGAAAGTCCTTCATCCTCGCACCATTGCTCCGATTGCCCAGTTCCAGATTCCTTGTCTGATCAAAAATACCGCCAACCCGCAAGCGCCCGGCACCTTAATCGGTGGGGAAGGCGAGTTGGATGAGAACCCGGTGAAAGGCATCACCAACCTGAATAATATGGCGATGTTTAACGTCTCCGGTCCTGGTATGAAAGGCATGGTCGGCATGGCAGCGCGCGTGTTTGCGGCGATGTCGCGCACCGGTATCTCGGTGGTGTTGATCACCCAATCCTCTTCTGAATACAGCATCAGCTTCTGCGTACCGCAGAGTGAGCAGGCGCGTGCGCGCCGTGTATTGGAAGAAGAGTTCTATCTGGAATTAAAAGATGGCCTGCTGGATCCGCTCGATGTGCTGGAGCAGCTGGCGGTGATTTCCGTGGTCGGCGATGGCATGCGCACCTTGCGCGGCATCTCCGCCAAATTCTTCTCGGCGCTGGCGCGTGCCAACATCAATATCGTGGCGATTGCGCAGGGTTCCTCTGAGCGTTCCATCTCGGTGGTGGTGAGCAATGATGAAGTGACCACTGGCGTGCGCGTGGTGCATCAGATGCTGTTCGCCACCGATCAGGTGATCGAAGTGTTCGTTGTCGGTGTCGGCGGTGTCGGCGCGGCGTTGCTGGAGCAGCTGCATCGTCAGCAGGCGTGGCTGAAAGAGAAGCACATCGATCTGCGCGTGTGCGGTATCGCCAATTCTCGCGCGCTGTTAACCAATGTGCACGGCATCGATCTCAGCGGCTGGAAAGGCGCGCTGAGCGAAGCCAAAGAGCCGTTCAATCTCGGTCGTCTGATGCGTCTGGTGAAGGAGTATCACCTGCTGAACCCGGTGATTGTGGACTGTACTTCCAGCCAGGCGGTGGCCGATCAATATGCTGACTTCCTTGCTGAAGGTTTCCATGTGGTGACGCCGAACAAAAAGGCTAATACATCGTCGTGGAATTACTATCAGCAGATGCGTGCGGCCGCGGCGAAATCGCGTCGTAAGTTCCTGTACGACACCAACGTCGGTGCTGGTCTGCCAGTGATCGAAAACCTGCAAAATCTGCTGAATGCCGGTGACGAGCTGATCAAATTCTCCGGTATTCTCTCCGGTTCACTCTCCTTTATCTTCGGGAAACTGGACGAAGGCGTTTCACTGTCTGAAGCCACCAAAATGGCGCGTGAGATGGGCTTCACCGAGCCGGATCCGCGTGACGATCTTTCAGGCACCGATGTGGCGCGTAAACTGCTGATTCTGGCGCGTGAAGCGGGTCATCAACTGGAGCTGAGCGATATTGAGATTGAGCCGCTGCTGCCAGCTGAACTCACCGACATCGCTGACGTTGAGCAGTTTATGGCCCGCCTGCCGGAACTGGATGATGCTTTTGCCGCCCGCGTTGCCAAAGCGCGTGATGAAGGTAAAGTGTTACGCTTCGTCGGCGCCATTGAAGAAGGCGGCGTCTGCAAAGTGAAAATCGATGCGGTGGACGGTAACGATCCGCTGTACAAAGTGAAGAACGGCGAGAACGCGCTGGCGTTTTACAGCCGCTATTATCAGCCGATCCCGCTGGTTCTGCGTGGATACGGCGCGGGGAATGATGTCACAGCGGCCGGCGTGTTTGCCGACTTGCTGCGTACACTGTCGTGGAAGTTGGGAGTTTGATGATGGTAAAAATTTATGCACCGGCCTCAATAGGTAACGTCAGCGTCGGCTTTGATGTGCTGGGCGCGGCGGTTTCGCCGGTGGATGGCACCCTGTTGGGTGACTGCGTATCGGTGGAAGCGGCCGACAGCTTCAGCCTGGTGAACACCGGGCGCTTTGTCAGCAAGCTGCCAACCAATGCGCAAGAGAACATCGTTTATCAGTGCTGGGAACGTTTCTGCCAGGCGATTGGCAAACAGGTTCCGGTGGCAATGACGCTGGAAAAGAACATGCCGATCGGTTCAGGTCTGGGTTCCAGCGCCTGCTCGGTGGTCGCGGGTTTAATGGCGATGAACGAGTTCTGCGGCAAGCCATTGAACGATACCGAGCTGCTGGC
>NZ_DAMDQC010000250.1:0-3554 GCF_032082325.1 Pantoea sp. CTOTU50773
GTGGATCATACTCCGTTACATCGTGGTACAAAGCACCCGCTATTGTTTTGAGGATTTTGAGATGAGTGAGGCTGAAGCCCGCCCAAGCAACTTTATTCGTCAGATCATCGACGAAGACTTGGCGAGCGGTAAGCACAGCAGTGTGCATACCCGTTTCCCGCCTGAGCCCAATGGTTATCTGCATATTGGCCATGCGAAATCTATCTGCCTGAACTTTGGTATCGCCCAAGATTATCAAGGACAGTGCAACCTGCGTTTTGACGATACTAACCCGGTGAAAGAAGACCTGGAGTTCGTTGAATCCATCAAGCGTGACGTGCAATGGCTGGGCTTTGAGTGGAGCGGCAACATTCGTTACTCCTCAGACTATTTCGACCAACTGTTTAACTACGCCGTTGAGCTGATCAATAAAGGTCTGGCTTACGTTGATGAGTTGTCTGCGGAAGAGATCCGTGAATATCGCGGCACCCTGACTGCGCCGGGTAAAAACAGCCCGTACCGCGACCGCAGCGTGGAAGAGAACCTCGCGCTGTTCCAGAAAATGCGTGATGGCGGTTTCGAGGAAGGTAAAGCTTGTCTGCGTGCCAAAATCGACATGGCTTCCAGCTTTATCGTGATGCGCGATCCGGTGCTATACCGCATTAAGTTTGCCGATCATCATCAGACCGGTGATAAGTGGTGCATCTACCCGATGTACGACTTTACCCACTGCATTTCGGATGCGATCGAAGGCATTACGCACTCACTGTGTACGCTGGAGTTCCAGGACAACCGTCGTCTGTACGATTGGGTGCTGGACAACATCACCATTCCACAGCATCCGCGCCAGTACGAATTCTCGCGTCTGAATCTGGAATACGCGGTGATGTCGAAGCGTAAGCTGACGCAGCTGGTCACCGAGAAAGTGGTGGAAGGCTGGGATGATCCGCGCATGCTGACCGTTTCAGGCCTGCGCCGTCGTGGTTACAGCGCAGCTTCAATTCGTGAGTTCTGCCGCCGCATCGGCGTGACTAAACAGGACAACATCGTTGAGATGGCGTCACTGGAATCCTGTATTCGTGACGATCTCAATGAGAACGCACCACGCGCGATGGCGGTACTTGACCCGTTGAAAGTGGTGATCGAAAACCTGCCCGCCGGCCACGAAGAAACGCTGACCATGCCTAATCATCCAAACAAGCCGGAGATGGGCACGCGTGAAGTGTCGTTCAGCCGTGAAGTGTGGATCGATCGCGCTGACTTCCGTGAAGAAGCCAACAAACAGTACAAACGTTTGGTTCTGGGCAAAGAAGTGCGTCTGCGCAATGCTTATGTGATTCGTGCTGAGCGTGTGGCGAAAGACGAAGAGGGTAACATTACCTGCATCTATGCCACTTGTGATGTTGACACCCTGAGCAAGGATCCGGCGGATGGTCGCAAAGTGAAAGGTGTGATCCACTGGGTTTCCGCCATTCATGGACTGCCAGCTGAGTTCCGTCTTTACGACCGTCTGTTCAGCGTGCCAAACCCCGCGGCGGCTGAGGATTTCCTCACCACCATTAACCCGAACTCGCTGGAGATCAAACAGGGCTTCGTGGAGTCTGGTTTGCGTGAAGCGGCCACTACCGCAGCTTATCAGTTTGAACGTGAAGGTTATTTCTGTGCCGATAGCGTCTACTCACAGCCGGGTAAATTGGTGTTTAACCGCACGGTTGGACTGCGCGATACTTTCGCGAAGATTGGCGAGTAATATCTTTCGTCGATAGCACAATATGATCATGAAAGGGCGAGCAATCGCCCTTTTTTATTGCCTGTAATTCGCCACGGGCAATCAATTATGCTGAAGGCCGGAAGCTGAGCTTGTTGTCTATTTTGCGAGAATTCTGACTTTAGAAAAATTAACCCATTTGCGAGTGTGAAAAATTGTATTTCAGGTAGGCTATGCGCTTTAAATAGAGCTCTGCGGGTTATCAAAGGAAAAAAAATGACAAGTCTCGCCCTGGAAGCTAAGCATAGTGTGGTGGTATTACATCAGCTTATTGAACGTGTTTTTAACCAGGTAGAAGGCAGTGATGACAGCATGGAACTGCTTTTGTCACACTTTCACCCGGATTTCAAAATGGTGACGCCGCTGGGTAAGCAGCTGGATCTGAATGAGACCGAAGTGCTGTTTCGCAAACTGCACGGTCAGCGGGAAGGGCTGCGCATTGCCACCAGTGAGCATGCCATCATTTCTCAACAGAGCCAGGAAGTGACGATTCAGTATCGTGAACTGCAGATGTTGAACGGCACCCATCAAACGCGCATCTCTTTGGCTGTGCTGGATTGCAGCACCACCATTCCTCGCTGGCGCTACCTCCACGAGACCTTTATCGCTTGATAACAGGCATAAAAAAACCGGTGACTAGCACCGGTTTTTTTATATTGCATAGCACACTCAATTACTTATCGTGGAGCGTCTCGTCTTCGCGGCAGTCTCCCAGTGCACAGTGGCCGTACAAGTACAGGCTGTGGTTACTGAGTTTAATGCCATGGCGAGTGGCAATCTCACGCTGACGCGTTTCGATTGATTCATCGCTGAATTCGATCACTTTGCCACAATCCAGGCAGATCAAGTGGTCATGGTGATGCTGCTGAGTCAGTTCGAATACGGATTTGCCGCCTTCGAAGTTATGACGGGTGACGATACCCGCGTCATCAAACTGGTTAAGAACGCGATATACCGTTGCCAGGCCAATCTCTTCGCCCATATCGATCAGGCGCTTATACAAATCTTCCGCACTGACGTGATGGGACTCGGGGCCCGGTCCCTGAAGCACTTCCAAAATTTTCAATCTTGGGAGAGTGACTTTCAGGCCAGCCTTCTTCAATGCGGAGTTGTTGTCAGTCATTCGGATATTGTCCTGTTACTTTGCATGTCACTTACGGCGCAGGGGCCTTGAATGTTTAGGTCACGCGTATTCTCATTTGCGTCTCATTATAGAACTCAAGCAGTGAAATGAAAACCGGGGTATCGCGCAAATCAACAAAAGTCGTAAGGTTAAACATCGCCTACGTCAGCGCGGAACGGTGTGGTTTGGGTTTCCATTTCACTCAGCCTCAGTCAACAATCAGAGGAATAAGCGGATGACCATTGCGGGTATTCTACAGATTTGCGGGGAAAAGTTAAAAAACCGTAGCTATTATTTTTATAGGAAATTCCTTTGTCCCAATGTGAGCCAGCGCTCACATTGGGGAGGCGAGGCATCAGGCTTCAATGATCTCTTTTAACTGCAGCTCATCAAAAATCTGTTTCACCCAGGCATCAACACGTTCATTGGTCAGCTCAGGTTGACGGTCTTCGTCAATCGCCAGGCCGAGGAAGTGTTTGTCATCGGCCAGACCTTTTGAGGCTTCAAAATGATAGCCCTCAGTCGGCCAGTGGCCCACAATCACCGCGCCATTTGGCTCAATGATGTCGCGAATCGTGCCCATCGCATCACAGAAATATTCTGCGTAGTCTTCCTGGTCGCCACAACCAAACAGCGCCACCAGTTTGCCATTGAAGTCGATCTCTTCCAGCGTCGGGAAGAAGT
>NZ_DAMDQC010000251.1:0-3453 GCF_032082325.1 Pantoea sp. CTOTU50773
TTTATCACCTTCTTTCAGGGCTGCCTGATGCGCTGCCTCTACTGCCATAATCGCGATACCTGGGACACGCATGGAGGTAAAGAAGTCACGGTGGATGACCTGATGAAAGATGCACTGTCGTATCGTCACTTTATGAATGCCTCTGGCGGAGGAGTAACGGCATCAGGTGGGGAAGCGATCTTACAAGCCGAGTTTGTGCGTGATTGGTTCCGTGCCTGTAAGGCAGAAGGCATTCACACCTGCCTGGATACCAACGGCTTTGTACGTCGTTACGATCCAGTGATCGACGAACTGCTGGATGCCACCGATCTGGTGATGCTCGACCTAAAACAAATCAATGATGATGTGCACCAGATTCTGGTTGGCGTCTCTAATCATCGCACCCTCGATTTCGCGCGCTATCTGCAGAAGAAAGGCAAACGTACCTGGATTCGCTTTGTCGTGGTGCCTGGCTATTCCGATGATGATGACTCTGCCCATCGCCTCGGCGAATTTACGAAGGATATGGAGAACGTCGAGAAGATTGAGCTGCTACCCTACCATGAACTGGGCAAGCACAAATGGATTGCCATGGGTGAAGAGTACAAGCTGGATGGGGTAAAACCACCCAATAAAGAGACCATGGAACGGGTCAAAAGTATTCTGACAGGATATGGTCACGAAGTGATGTTCTGACAAAAAAGGGAGCTTAACGCTCCCTTTTTTCATTTGTTCATTCAGATATTATGCATGTGCAATTGGCGTGGCATGCTGGTCAGCTTTACGCAGCAGCATCACCAGATAGACCAGCGCCACAGCGGCTATCATCACAAACAGCAAACGGTCAGAGTAATTCTGCATCAGCATTGATGTCATGCCCGGCCCGACCAAACTGCCAATGGTGTAGCTGAACAGCAGCGCCTGATTCATCGCAACCAGTTCATGGTGCGCAACGGTTTCACATGCCCATGACATCGCCACTGGATAGAGCGTGAAGCCAGCCAGCCCCAGCACAAACAGCGCAGGCGCCATGGCAGTATCGCCCAACATGGCAATCGCCCCTAAAATGACCACAAACACCTGAACGCGCAACACCATCAGGCGCCCAAAGCGGTCGGCAAGACGTCCCACTGGCCATTGACCGACGATGCCTGAACTCACCAGCAACGCCATCCAGTAACCGACGTTAGCATCACTCATTCCCCGATGGGACAGATATAGCGGCATCAGTCCATACAGTGAGCCCAATACAATACCGGAAATAATGCAGCCGTTAATGCCCAGACGTGAGCTGCGACGGCGCAACATGGTCCAGATGCGACCGGTAGAAGCCTCTTCAGTCGCGGAGCTGGCATTAACACGCAGGAAGACCACCGGCAGCACGGCACAGACGATCAGCGCGGTAACCCATGGGATCACCTGCAGGAGCTCAGTCGAAACGCGACTCACCAGCAACTGACCCGCTACCGTGCCGAGATAGTAGATGATCATATAGGCAGCCAACAGTTGACCGCGATTACGCACTGTACCGCTGCACAGCAACGCACTCTCCACCACCACCCAAATCAGCGCACAGCCGACACCCGCGACAAAACGCAGTGCAGTCCAGCTGTAGAAGCCTTCTAACAACACCATTCCCATGGTTGCGACGGCAAACAGGGCGCTGGCCAGATAGAAACAGCGATTAAAGCCATAGCGGTTGATTAACCAGCCCGCCAGCAATGTCCCCAGCAGATTCCCGGTGTAATAGGCTGAGCTGGCCATACCCACCTGCCATGTCGGCAGTTGATCGTGAGTAAGCCAAAGCGGTACCAGCGTATTAAGCACAGCAATAGACACCGTCATGAGCATTAAGCCGCAGAGCAGCAACACGACGGGGCGTGACCAGGTAGACATAGGGATTAAAAACCAAAGAAATGGAGATAATTGCGCGCAGTTTGCCATTCGCTATTTTAAAGTCAACGGGCAAAAAATCACCACAGCACAATTTGCTGCTGAACAATTTATTATTTTTATCTTCAGCAGCTTAGAGGAGATATATCATCATCACAACACATCGCTATCTTCATGAATTTATGGATTTTAGTGTTTTGAGAGACTCTGCTGACGATGACGTTTATTTCTGATTAATTCTTACTAAAAAATAATCGCTCGCTCCTGAAAATAAAAAACCCGGCATTGCCGGGTTTGACTATCAGAAAGCTGGGGTTAACCAATGATTTCCAATCCGCCCATATAGGGACGCAGCACTTCTGGTACTTCGATACGGCCGTCAGCCTGCTGGTAGTTTTCCAGCACCGCCACCAATGTACGTCCAACTGCCAGGCCTGAACCGTTCAGCGTATGCACCAGGCGAGGCTTCTTGTCGGTTTTACTGCGGCAGCGAGCCTGCATGCGACGCGCCTGGAAATCCCACATGTTGGAACAAGAAGAGATCTCACGATAGGTATCCTGCGCCGGCAGCCACACTTCCAGATCGTAGGTTTTGGCGGAACCAAAGCCCATATCACCAGTACACAGCAGCACCTTACGGTACGGCAGGTTCAGCAACTGCAGGACTTTCTCAGCATGACCAACCAACTCTTCCAGTGCGTCCATTGAAGTCTCAGGCGCAACAATGTGCACCATCTCAACTTTGTCGAACTGGTGCATACGAATCAGACCACGCGTGTCGCGTCCGTAAGAACCTGCTTCAGAGCGGAAGCACGGCGTGTGCGCGGTGAGTTTGATCGGCAGATTTTCTTCTTCCACGATCTCATCACGCACCAGGTTGGTCAGCGGCACTTCCGCCGTCGGGATCAGTGCGTAGTTGCTGCTGCCCGCTTCTTCACCCAAAGGCTTGGTGTGGAACAAGTCTTCACCAAACTTAGGTAATTGGCCCGTACCAAACAGCGTCTCATGGTTGACCAGATACGGCACGTAGGTTTCCAGATAACCGTGCTGTTGAGTGTGCAGATCAATCATGAACTGGCTGAGCGCACGATGCAGGCGAGCGATCTGCCCCTGCATCACGATGAAACGTGAACCGGTCAGTTTCACTGCAGCGGCAAAATCCAGCCCTTTAACGGCTTCACCCAGCTCAACGTGGTCTTTTACCGGGAAATCGAACTGGCGCGGCTGGCCCCAGCGGCTGACTTCCTGATTCTCGCTATCGTCTTTACCCAGCGGCACTTCATCGACCGGCAGGTTAGGCAGCGAAAGGGCAAAATCGCGGATGGTGTTTTGCAGTGTATCCAGCTCAACCTTCGCCGCATCCAGGCGTTCGCCTAGCACGTTCACTTCCTGACGCAGTGGCTCGATGTCTTCCCCACGCGCTTTGGCCTGACCGATGGATTTGGATCGGGAGTTACGCTCTGCCTGCAGATTTTCAGTTTCTACCTGCAGTACTTTACGACGCTCTTCGAGCGAACGCAGCGTTTCCACATCCAGTTTGAATCCTCGGCGTGCCAGTTTTTCAGCGACTGCGTCTGGCTC
>NZ_DAMDQC010000252.1:0-3446 GCF_032082325.1 Pantoea sp. CTOTU50773
AGGTCTGCAACAGGAAGCCACTGCTCTTCAGCCCCTGTTTACTCGTTTCCAGCCGGCGTTACTGGCCGCGCGCGATCTGAGCCAGATTTTGCTGCCGGATACGCTGAGTAACTCACTCACGCATACCTTAACGCTCTACGATCGTCTCAGTACCGCGTTGACGGTGGCGCAGGTTGCCGGTGTGCAGAGACTGTGTAATCACTACTCGGCGCGCCTCAACCCCCTGCCGGGCCCGGATTCCTCTCGCGAGAGTAACAACCGCCTGACACAAATCACCCAGTACGCGCGTCAGTTGGCGATGCAACCGGCTCTGATCAATGTCACTGGTATCAGCGCCCTGGATGCCGTCGGGCTCACTGAGCCAGATATCGTCACTCTCAATCAACTGGTGGGATTTGTCAGCTATCAGGCGCGAGTGGTCGCGGCACTGCAAGCCATGATGGGCTTACCGGTACGCTGGATACCTGGCGTATCACCACCAGCGGATGCCGATCCGGCGCTTTTTGACCGCGACACCGCATGGCAGCACGCGCTCAAACCGGTTGAGTTACGCTATGCCAGTGCCGATCAATTGGCGGCGATAACCTTCTGTCAGGGCATCGAAGGATTAGAGGACGCGATTTGGTTGCTGGTGCATGACGCGCAGGCGCTGTATGGCTGGGCGACTTTGCAACAGCGCATCGGTGAACATCATGATGAGCAATCCGCGTTGGCGCTGGCAACCTGCGCGCGCATCCTGGGTTGTCAGCGCCCGTTCACGCGTCATGCCGCTTGCCAGCGCGAAGCATTGCTTGCAGATGTTGATAAAGCGGGAGAAGTGCAGCCGGTGATTGGCGTTACCGCTCAGCTGGTTCGCATGCCAGAGCGTTTTAGCGCAGCACACTTGCAGCCATTGCTGAATGCGGGATGGGGAACCGAGCGCATTTTCGCTCTGTTGCAAGCAGTGGCGTTTGCCAGCTGGCAGGATCGGTTATGGATGGCGCTGGGTGAAACGCGTTAATCCGGCAGATGGCGCCGCGCTTCGTCAAAGAAATGTTGAGCCAGCGGCGATGCCCTGCCCGGCTCAGCAACCACCAACGCGGCCTGGCGTCCCATGGGTGCCATCGCAATCGGCCTCCGCGCCACATTTTGCAGCATTTCCGGCAGTAAATGTCCGCGCGGCGACACCATCACGCCTAATCCCACCTGCGCGCTCTGTAATAGCTGCATAATCGAGGCACTTTCCACAATCACTCGCGGTAGCAAACCGGTTTCGCGCAGTTGGCTATCCACGTAACGACGGAAATAGCGCGTGGGTTCCGCAAGGCACAGCGGAAGCTGCGCCAGTTGCGCAAGTGAAACCGTGTCGTGTTGAAGTAAATCCGGGAAGTGCTCAGGATTAAAAATCGCCTCCACGCCGGGATCTTTCAACAGCGCGGTCTGGAAGTGTAATTCTCGCAGAGCGGTGAGCTCGAAGAAACCAATGCCGCCGTCCACCGTATGGCTATTCAGTGCCTCCAGCAGTTGGTCCGCACTCATGGCGGAGACACGATAATCCAGCTGCGGATAGCGCGTTTCAACCGCTTTTAATAACGCCGGCAAGGCGACACTGCACTGTGGCATCACGCCCAGGCGCAGCGTGCCGTTGACGCCATGCTTCAGCGACTCGACTTCCAGCTTCAGTCCCGAGTAAACCGACACGATTTCACGCGCCCAGGTCAGCACCCGTTCCCCTTCCGGCGTAAAGCCGTCAAAGTTGTTGCTGCGATTGATCAGCGATAAACCCAGTTCGCGCTCAAGGTTTTTTAACCGCATCGATAAGGTCGGCTGACTGACAAAACTGGCCTCTGCCGCGCGGCCAAAATGGCGCTCGCGCTCAAGATTGCATAAATAAATCAATTGCTTGATGTCGATGTTAATATCCGCCCTGAAGTCACGATCGCGCTATGTTAGCAAACCCGCGCGGCTTTATCCGGTTCACAATGCAAAAAGCACAAAGGCCGCCGTTTGGCAGCCTTCGGTTGAAAGTTAATGCCCCACCCGGCGCTTATCTCCGGCACTCTTAATGGCTTAGCTCTTGAAGGGGCGAAGTCATCATCTCCCATCTCAGCCGTAGGGATTTAACATTGATTGCTAATTTTATTATTAGCGTGATAACTAAATATGTTATGCCACGCCTAAGGCACTTTTCACGTCGTTGGCAATTTTCTCCACCTGCGGACCGTAAATGACCTGCACATCGTGATCGCTGACCCGGTTAACACCGTTGGCGCCAGTGGTCAGCAACGTTTGATCGACCACTTCATTCATCTCTTTCACGCGCACCCGCAGGCGGGTGAAACAGCAATCGACGTCCTCTATATTGGCCTCGCCGCCCAACCCGCTGATGATCACCTTAATACGTTCATCGGCTGTCACCTGCACGGTTTGCGGCTCCTCATCCGATTCTCGTCCAGGCGTTTCCACTCGCATGCGCGTAATGACAAAACGGAAGCCGTAATAGTAGATCGGCGCATAAATCACCCCCAGCGCTACCGTCCACCACCATTGGGTTTTACTGCCACCGAGTATACCGAACACCACCAGATCGATCGCGCCGCCCTGCACGTTGCCGATCATTAAATGCAGCATCGACATCAGCATAAATGACAGGCCGGTCAATAACGCATGCAGGATGTAGAGCATCGGTGATACGAAGATAAAACAGAACTCCAGCGGTTCAGTGATGCCGGTGGTGAAGGAGGTCAACGCACCTGCCATCACCAGCGCTTTAACCCGCTGTTTATGCTCCGGGCGCGCGGTGTGGTAGATCGCCAGTGCAGCAGCAGGCAAGCCGAACATCATCACCGGGATTTTACCCTGAGCCAGGAATTGGGTGGCACTGCGCACCGTCTCATCAGGTATAGCGCCTGGATGGGTGAGCGAAGTGTTGAAGATATTCAGTGCACCAACAATGGTTTGCCCGTCCACGGTCGCCATGCCACCGATAGGGGTGAAACGCACTGTTTCATTGAGTATATGGTGCAAGCCAGTCGGGATAAGCAGACGTTCGCCGGTTCCCAGCAGAAACGCGCCGTACTGGCCGCTTTTCCCAATCATCTTGCCGACCCAGGCAATGCCTTCGCCGATCGTGGGCCAGATCAAGGCCAGCAGCACGCCAATCAGCGGCAAGACGATAACGGTGACGATGGGGACAAAGCGCCGCCCGCCGAAAAAGCTAATCGCCGTCGGCAATGGTTGCGTGTAAAAGCGATTATGCAGTGCCACGGTGACCAGCCCGGCAATCACGCCGCCAAGCACACTCATGTTGTAAGTAAAGATGCCCAGCATCTCGATGTACTCCGCCGAGGTCATCATCGCCGTGGTTTGAACCAGGCCTGCCTGCAGTACGGCTTCTGGGGTCGTAGTAGCCGCCGTCAGCCCTTCCGCGGCCAGTGCAGCACTGATGCCGACATTCATCACGACAT
>NZ_DAMDQC010000253.1:0-3417 GCF_032082325.1 Pantoea sp. CTOTU50773
ACTGCTGGCTTTTGCAGAGTTGGTGCATGAGGCTGGTTTTCCGGCTGGCGTGATCAACGTGATCACCGGATTTGCTGAAGGATGTGGCACGGTGCTGACACAGCATCCGCTGGTTGATCACATTGCCTTTACTGGTGGCGCAGATACGGCACGTCACATCATTCGCAACAGCGCGGAAAACCTGGCGAGTACCTCCCTGGAATTAGGCGGGAAATCCCCGTTTATCGTGTTTGCCGATGCCGATTTAGACAGTGCAGCCAATGCGCAGGTGGCGGCCATCTTCTCTGCCTCAGGACAGAGCTGTGTGGCGGGATCGCGTCTGTTGCTGGATGAGCAGATAAAAGATGCCTTTATTGAAAAGCTCACCAGCAAAGTGCGCGGGATTGTGATTGGCTGCCCGCAACAGCAGGAGACGCAGTTTGGTCCACTTTGTACCGAGCGGCAGAAAAGCAATATCGAGCAGGTAGTGAGTCGCAGCATCGAGCAGGGCGCGCGTCTGGTGATCGGCAATCAGCCGGTTGATCGCCCTGGTTTCTATTATCCGCCCACCATTCTCGATTGCAGCGCCGTACCGAATGCAGAAAGCGTGGTGCAGGAGTTGTTTGGTCCGGTGTTGTCGGTGCTGACGTTTAAAGATGAAGCCGACGCGATTCGTTTAGCCAACGGCACAGAGTATGGTCTGGCGGCAGGCGTATTCACCCAGAACCTGACTCGCGCCCATCGCGTCACGCGTAAGTTGCGCAGCGGCGTGGTCTGGCTAAATACTTATCGCGTGGTTTCACCGCTGGCGCCATTTGGCGGCTACGGTAAGTCTGGCTTTGGTCGAGAAGGCGGCATTGACGCGGCGTTGGAATACACCACCACGAAAACCGTCTGGCTGCGCACCAGCGATGAGCCGATTAGCGATCCCTTTATTATGCGCTGAGGGGTTAAGGTGCGCTGACATGCGCACCTTGCGGGAATCTGGTTTGCATATATCAATGCGCGCTCTGCCAGAAATAAAGTTGGAATTTTCAGCGTCGTTATTTATGACGACCGTCACAGGTACAGTTGTTAAGCATTAAATAGCACCGGGAGTCTTACCGCCAATTCTTTAATAAGAAGACGAAAAACCATTCGTCGGGATGGCTGTGGCTTTTTTTCGCGAGGAAGGTTTTACCCACATTAAAAAACAATCCCATTTTGAGAATTGGAGGGTATGGTGAATACACAACCACGTCAGAGTCAAATTATAGAAAATAAGTCAGTGGATTATGTCCCGGAATCGGAACGCCACGGTAAATCGCACAGTTTATTTACCTTGTGGTTCTGTACCAACATTGCACCGTTGGCGGTAGTCAGCGGTGCGATTGCCACCGAAACGTTTCATCTGAATGTTATTTCCGCATTAACCGCGATTATTGCCGGTCATCTGTTTGGCGGGATCTTCCTTGCGTTAACTTCTGCGCAAGGGCCCAAAGTCGGCATTCCCCAAATGGTGCAGAGCCGCGCGCAATTTGGTCGCTACGGTTCGCTGCTGGTGATTAGCTTTACGACGGTGATTTATCTCGGGTTCTTTATCTCGAATATTTCGCTATCCGGTAAAGTCATCAACAACGTCTTTCCGTCGATGCCGGTAAGCAGTGCCACGGTCATTGGCGCTATTCTTGCCACCGCCATTGGTATCGTCGGTTATCATTTTATCCATCGCATCAATAAAGTTGGTGCATGGATCATGGGTGCGGCGCTGATTTTGGGCCTGGCGCTGATGGTGTCACAACCCTTACCCGCAGACTTTTGGTCTCGCGGCAGCATGAGTGCAGCAGGGTGGTTTGGCACTTTCTGCATAGGTGCGGTATGGCAAATCAGTTTCTCTCCCTATACCTCTGACTACTCGCGCTATCTGCCCGCCAATGTCGGTATTGCACGCCCGTTTATAGCCACTTACTTAGGCGCCTGCGGCGGTACCATTCTGGCCTTTATCTTCGGTATGATGGCCGTCAATATCGCACCGACAAGCGATGCGATGATGTCAGTGCGCCACGCCACTGGCTGGCTCGGCCCTATTCTGATGGTGCTGTTCCTGGTCAATATTATCTGCCACAACTCAATGAATCTGTATGGCGCGGTATTATCACTGATCACCGCTGTGCAGACGTTCCGTCCACACTGGACGCCGGGTGCCGCAGTGCGTTTAGTGGTCTCATCACTGGTATTAGTGGGAAGCGTGTTAGTCGCGCTGGCGGCATCACAGAACTTTGTTTCCTTCTTTATCAATTTGATTCTGGCGTTGATTGCGGTATTGATTCCATGGATTGTGATTAATCTACTGGATTTTTATTATGTCAATCAGCAGAAGTATGACGTTGAAGCGATATTTCGTGCAGACGGCGGACGTTATGGATTGCTCAATACCCAGGCATTGCTGGTCTATTTCGCTGGAATCTTAGTACAAGTGCCCTTTGTTGAAAATGCATTCTTTTCCGGTCCCTATGCGAATTTAATTCCGGGTGTCGATATTTCATGGATTATCAGTTTCGTGGTGACGAGTATCGCGTATCCTTTACTGCATCGTAAAAGCGAGTCAGGTCTGGTCAGCACCCGGAAAAGTAAGGCTTGATTTAAGCGCGATGGCTCCTGATATTAATGGTTTTATTCAGGCCCTCTTTAATGAGGGCTCTGTTTAGGTTGTTTTCTGTTGAAACGATGTTGATTATTCGCCATCAAAATGCTCAATCCGTTTGCGAACCCTGTAGCGTTAATAACCCTACACACCTGGAAGTAGCGCCCACCAGCAGGTGAGGGGATCGCAATTCATTAGTTACAACAAACAATAAGTCACATTTTAAAACTGCACTGAGCTGAACCTCAGCTCACACGCCCCTCTCAACCCGGACCCGCGCCGAACCTGCACCCGGGTTGCCCCCACTGAATAGCGGCCGCTGCCCGGCCCGAAGGGCCGGTAAGTCTTTTAAGGCTTTGGGTTGAATGCTGTAACTACTTGGTTCTTCGTTGCTGTGAGTGGTGCCGCGGGTTTTATCTTTCGTCTCCGACCGTCTGACTTCAGTGCGCCTGAAGAGCCGCTGCTTAAACGGTGGTCGGACAGGTTGAGATTCTGCCTGTTGAGAATTTGCATCAGAGAAAGTATGGATGACGCTTTCAGCACAAACCGGCAGCAATATGAATATAAACCAGTCCTTCAGCTTGCTGCTCATTGCGTGCCGATTGAGATACCTCTCTTTAAGCAACATGGATTATTACCGCATTCTTAAGATTCTGTTAAGAACATCATGTTTTACTCGTAATCGCATTGGGCAAAAACATATTGGGGTACAGACATGCTTCCGGATTGCGATTAACCCAGCACAGGAAAGAGCTGATATTTATTCGCAAAAACAAGCATAAGACAGCACTTTTATTCAAACGGCGTGAGAGGGA
>NZ_DAMDQC010000254.1:0-3382 GCF_032082325.1 Pantoea sp. CTOTU50773
TTTGGCGCGCATATTGTAGCGCTTTTTCAATCACTTGCTCAATAGTTAAACTGGTAGAATCCAGAACTAATGCATCATCTGCGGGAACAAGCGGCGCAACGGCGCGATTACGGTCGCGGTCGTCGCGTTCTTTTATCTCGGACAAAAGACGTTCAAAGTTAACACTAAAGCCCTTTTCCTGCAACTGTAGCATACGGCGCTGCGCACGCTCTTCCGAGGAAGCGTCAAGGAAAATTTTCACCGGCGCATCAGGGAAAACCACGGTCCCCATGTCGCGTCCGTCAGCGATCAAACCCGGCGCATCCCGGAAGGCGCGCTGGCGACGTAAAAGTGCCTCGCGAACGCGCGGGAACGCGGCGACCTGAGAAGCGGCGTTCGCCACGTCCTGGGTGCGGATCTCACCGCTCACGTCTTCCCCTTCCAGAATCACTTCCAGATTGCCGTTGGTGGAGACAAAACGCACGTCCAGATGGGCGGCCAGCGGCACCAGCGCCTCTTCAGAGGCCACATCAACATGGTGATGCAAAGCAGCCAGCGCCAGCACACGATAGATTGCGCCTGAATCTAAAAGATGCCATTGCAATGCTTCCGCCATCGCTTTGCACAGAGTTCCTTTACCTGCTCCACTCGGCCCGTCAATGGTGATAACCGGGGCAATTGCCGTCATCTTTTTCTCCTTAAAGTAGGCATACCGTTGTGTAAACGCCGCGCATTATACGCGTCAATGCGCACAACTGTTACCTTTGCATGTAAATTACGAAATGTTTGAAGCTGAGTGTAGAAGAATTGGACGATGATGATGTCAGGAAGCGTAAGCAAATAAGATGCCGCACCGGGCGGTGCGGCTGGGGATCATCAGGCAAGTGTACTGATACGCGCCAACTGCTCGAAATAGTCCGGGAAGGTTTTCGCGGTGCATTTCGGATCAAGAATGGTGACTGGCGTATCCGACAGCGCCACCAGCGAGAAACACATCGCCATGCGGTGGTCGTTATAGGTGCCAATTTCCGCAGCCTGCAGCTGTGCCGGTGGCGTTACGCGAATGTAGTCCTCGCCCTCTTCCACCTCGGCTCCTACTTTACGCAGCTCAGTGGCCATCGCGAACAGGCGATCGGTCTCTTTCACGCGCCAGTTGTAAATGTTGCGCATCGTGGTCGTGCCTTTGGCAAACAGTGCCGCAGTGGCAATGGTCATCGCCGCATCGGGGATATGATTCATGTCCATATCGATAGCGTTCAGTTCACCACGGGTACAGGAGATGAAGTCATCGCCCCAGGTGACCATTGCGCCCATCTTCTCCAGCACATCGGCAAAGCGAATATCGCCCTGCACGCTGTTGCGGCCAATACCGGTCACTTTGACGGTACCGCCCTTAATGGCGCCTGCGGCGAGGAAGTAAGAGGCCGATGAGGCATCGCCTTCCACCAGGTAATGACCCGGCGTCTGGTACTGCTGCCCGCCGCGCACCACGAAACGCTGGTAGCTGTGGTTTTCAACGTCCACACCGAAGGTCTTCATCAGATGCAGCGTGATATCGATATAAGGTTTGGAAACCAACTCACCTTTGATGGTGATGGTGGTGTTCTGCGGTGCCAGCGGTGCCGTCATCAGCAGCGCGGTGAGGAACTGGCTCGAGACGCTGCCGTCTACCGCCACGTCGCCACCGGTAAAGCCACCACGCAGGCGCAGCGGCGGATAGTTTTCCTGCTCCAGATAATCAATCTGCGCGCCGCCCTGACGCAGCGCGTCCACCAGATGGCCAATCGGACGCTCTTTCATGCGCGGTTCACCCGTCAGCACGATGTCGTTGCTACCCAGACACAGCGCCGCCGCCAGCGGGCGCATTGCCGTACCGGCATTTCCGAGGAACAATTCCAGCGCGTCAGCGGATTGCAGTGCCCCGGCATTGCCGGTGACTTCGCAGCGAGTGCGATCGGCAGACAGGGTATAGTGGACTCCCAACGCTTTCAGCGCATTGAGCATATGGCGAACGTCATCGCTGTCCAGCAGGTTAGTGAGAACAGTGGTGCCGTTTGCCAGCGCTGCCAGCAGCAAGGCGCGGTTCGAGACACTTTTTGAACCAGGCAGATTAATGGTGCCATCTACCCGCGCGATAGGTTGTAACGTCAGGGATTCCATGAAACTTAACTCTCAATTCAACATAATAAAAACCCCGCAGCCTGGCCGCGGGGTAAACAGGGTCACAATTAACCGTGGCGACGTTCGAAGTCAGTCATGAAGTCGGTCAGGGCCTTAACGCCTTCGAGCGGCATGGCGTTATAAATAGAAGCACGCATCCCGCCGACGACACGGTGGCCTTTCAGCGCGTGCAGGCCTGCGGCGAAGGACTCTTCCAGGAACAGTTTATCGAGATTGCTGTCGGCCAGCTGGAACGGGATATTCATGCGGGAACGGTTAGCTTTGGCGACGTCATTACGGTAGAAGTCGCTGCCGTCGATCACGCTATACAGCAGTTCAGATTTCTGCTGGTTGATCTTATCCATCTGCGCCACGCCGCCGTTGTTTCTCAGCCATTTAAAGACCAGGCCAGAGAGGTACCAGGCAAAAGTCGGCGGGGTGTTGAACATCGAGTCGTTATCGTTCAGCACGGTGTAATCCAGAATCGACGGGCAAGACTTGTGGGCTTTACCCAGTAAATCTTCACGCACGATCACCAGCGTCAGGCCTGCCGGGCCGATGTTTTTCTGTGCGCCGGCATAGATTACGCCGTAGCGGCTGATATCCAGCGGCGAAGAGAGAATGGTAGAGGAGAAGTCCGCTGTGACAACCACGTTTTCGCCAAAGTTTGGCTCTTCGTGGATGGCAATGCCGTCGATGGTCTCATTCGGGCAGTAGTGCAGGTAGGCAGCATCCTGGGAGAGCTGCCATTCGCTCATCGGCTTCACCGCACGTAAACCATCGACAGTAACTTTGGCATCGATCACGTTCGGGGAGCAGTATTTGTGTGCTTCTTTTACTGCGCTTGCCGCCCAGTAGCCAGCGTCGACATAATCCGCAGTGGTTTTGTCACCCAGCAGGTTCAGTGGAATGCCCGCAAACTGACCGCGTCCGCCGCCGTGGCAGAATAATACTTTGTAATTTGAGGGGATATTCAGCAGGAAACGAAAATCTGCTTCTGCCTCTTCTGCCACCTCAATAAACGCTTTACCACGGTGGCTGACTTCCATCACTGACGTGCCCAGACCGTTCCAGTCACACAGCTCCTGTTGAGCCTGTTTGAGCACTTCCGCCGGTAACATTGCCGGACCTGAACTAAAATTAAAGACCTGAGCCATTTCCCCTCACCACGCTAAAAGCCATAAGTTATAACTGTGGATATCGGTTTTATCATTCAGTGACACGCGCCGCAATGTCTAAAACT
>NZ_DAMDQC010000255.1:0-3302 GCF_032082325.1 Pantoea sp. CTOTU50773
CCACTTCCATCTCGTACTCTTTCCAGCCAATCAGCGACTCGTCAATCAGCAGCTCATTGGTAGGGGAAAGATCCAGGCCACGCTCGCAAATCTCTTCGAACTCTTCGCGATTGTAAGCGATACCGCCACCGGTGCCGCCCATGGTAAAGGAAGGACGAATGATGCACGGGAAGCCTACATCTTCGGCCACGGCCAGTGCTTCTTCCATGGTATGCGCGATACCGGAACGCGCGGTGCCGAGGCCGATGCTTTTCATCGCCACGTCGAAACGGCGGCGGTCTTCGGCTTTATCGATGGCATCCGCGGTCGCACCGATCATGGTGACGCCGCACTCAGCCAGCACACCCTGACGCTCCAGCTCCAGCGCACAGTTCAGTGCAGTCTGGCCGCCCATGGTCGGCAGAACGGCATCCGGGCGCTCTTTTTCGATGATCTTACGTACTACTTCCCAGTGAATCGGCTCAATATAGGTCGCATCGGCCATTTCCGGGTCGGTCATGATGGTGGCCGGGTTGGAGTTGACCAGAATGACGCGGTAACCCTCTTCACGCAGCGCTTTACACGCCTGTGCACCGGAGTAGTCAAATTCACATGCCTGGCCGATAACGATCGGGCCAGCGCCAAGGATCAGGATGCTTTTTATGTCTGTACGTTTTGGCATCGTGGGCTCCTGATTACTTCGCGTTAGAACGGTAAGCTTCGATCAGTTCGATAAAGTGATCGAACAGCGGCGCCGCATCGTGCGGGCCTGGGCTCGCTTCAGGGTGTCCCTGGAAGCTGAAGGCCGGTTTATCTGTGCGGTGAATACCTTGCACCGTCTGGTCGAACAGCGACACATGCGTGACACGCAAATTCGCTGGCAGCTGGCTGTCATCAACCGCGAAACCGTGGTTCTGCGCGGTAATCATCACCACATTGTTGTCGAGATCTTTGACCGGGTGGTTGCCGCCGTGGTGACCGAGTTTCATCTTCACGGTTTTTGCACCGCTTGCCAGCGCCAGCAGCTGATGGCCGAGGCAAATACCAAACACCGGAATATCAGTTTTCAGGAAGGCCTGAATGGCGTTGATGGCGTAATCGCAAGGCTCCGGGTCACCAGGACCGTTCGACAGGAAAATGCCGTCTGGATTGAGTGCCAGCACCTCTTCTGCGCTGGTCTTTGCCGGGACAACGGTCAAACGGCAACCGCGATCCACCAGCATTCGCAGGATGTTGCGCTTAGCGCCGAAGTCATAGGCGACAACGTGGAATGGCAGCTCTGCAGCCGTTTTCTGCTCAGGCAAATCCCCTTCCAGTGTCCAGCTACCCTGCTGCCACGCGTAAGTTTCCGCCGTGGTCACTTCTTTCGCCAGGTCCATGCCTTTCAAGCCCGGGAAGGCCTGCGCTTTTTGCAGCGCCAGTGCCGCATCCGGATTATCACCCGCGATAATGCAGCCGCTCTGAGCGCCCTTCTCGCGCAGCAAACGGGTCAGTTTGCGCGTGTCGATATCGGCGATGCCGACAATGTTATTGCGCTGCAAGTAAGCTGACAGGCTTTCTTCACTACGGAAGTTGCTGGTGATCAGCGGCAGGTCGCGAATAACGAGGCCTTGAGCATGGATTTGGCTGGATTCTTCATCGGCGGCGTTAACGCCAACATTGCCGATATGGGGATAAGTGAGGGTAACGATTTGGCGGGAATAGGAAGGATCAGTGAGGATTTCTTGATAACCAGTCATTGACGTGTTGAAAACGACTTCCCCCACTGCCGACCCCGTTGCCCCGATGGCCCGACCGTGGAATTGGGTTCCGTCTTCCAGAACCAATAGCGCTGACTTAATCAAAACATCCTCCAGGGAATAAACAGTCACAATATTTGCATATTAATTCAAAATACATGCCCGAATCAATGCAAAATCCGCCTGAATGCTCGAATTTTGGCAAATTGCGCGCATTCTAATGATCGACCTTCAGCTTGTCTACCCTGAGTGGCTATTTTTTTGTATTTTTAAGGCTGTTGAATGTTAAAAAGCGAGAAAGGCGATAAAAGAGTGAGATAAGTGAGGAAAATAAACGGTTGCTAAGCGGCAATAATCGCAAACACGTGCTACCGCGCATAAATTTTTGACCAAATGGTCAAAAATCGCATCTTACTGACCTCCCGATAGAACTAAACATTGAAAAATAGACACCAAAAGACAAAAATACAATTAAGCCATCATTTTAATAAGTAAAATAAAGGGCAATGATCACATTGCCCTATTCAATCATCATCTTACCGATTGAAATAACCACATCACGATGGTTCACAACACTCACAACATCGATAAATCCAGCACATCCCGCATATCATAGAGGCCAGATTTCTTGTTCTTCAACCAACTTGCCGCCTTAACTGCGCCATTAGCAAAGGTCATGCGGCTGGAAGCCTTATGGGTAATCTCTACACGCTCGCCAATATCAGCAAACATCGCGGTATGTTCACCAACAATATCGCCTGCGCGTACGGTAGCAAAGCCGATGGTCTGTGCTTGACGCTCGCCGGTATGGCCTTCGCGTGCGTAAACCGCGTGCTCGTCCAATTTCCAGTTCATCGCATCGGCAATCGCTTCGCCCATCGCTAACGCTGTACCTGATGGTGCATCAACTTTATGACGGTGGTGCGCTTCCACGATTTCAATATCAGCATAGTCACCCATCACTTTGGCTGCTTGCTGCAGCAGATTCAGCACCAGGTTCACACCAACACTAAAGTTAGCGGCAAACACAATGCCAATTTCTTCGGCAGCGGCGCGAATCGCTTCTTTACCTGCCTCATCAAAGCCGGTGGTGCCAATTACCATCGCCTTTTTATGCTTGCGGCAGAATGCCAGGTATTCCAGCGTACCTTCCGGCCGAGTAAAGTCGATCAGCACATCAAAATCATTGACCACTTTCAGCAAATCATCGGTAACGTTAATATCGGTTTTACCGATACCAGCCAGTTCACCTGCGTCAGCGCCCAGCAGTGAAGAACCGCTACGTGCCAGTGCTGCGCCTAACGCGACACCTTCCGCTTGCTGCACAGCCTGAATTAAATTGCGTCCCATGCGGCCTGGCGCACCAACGATAGCAATGCGGATATCACTCATAATTATTCATTCCTGATACAAATCTATGCATGCAAAGCGTAAACAGGTTAACGGTCAGATAACAGTCACGCCACAATAAAAAAGGGATAATAAGAATTTTATGCCAGCCGCCAAACATTATCAGTAAAAGCAATCCCACCTGCTGGAAGTGGTCTATTTGGCGACGACAGATAAAGAAAAGGCCGAACGATG
>NZ_DAMDQC010000256.1:0-3241 GCF_032082325.1 Pantoea sp. CTOTU50773
TCAATTTGAAGCTGATGCCTGACGGTTAATGACGCACGTCAATTCACCCAGCCGCTCTACTTTATCGGTCAATGCGCGGGACGGGGTGAAAAATGGAAAAGGTACTGATTGTTGACGATCATCCAATCACGCGATTAGCGCTCAAGATACTGCTTGAAGAAGATAATCGGGTAGTCGTAGATGAAGTGGGCGATGGCATTCAGGCTATAAAGTTTGTGAAAAAACTGCAGCCGGATTTAGTGATTATTGATATCGATATCCCGGTGCTCAACGGTATCGATGTCATCAAGCGTGTGCGCCAGAGCGGGCACAAGAGAGGCATTCTGGTGCTCTCCGGCAAAGACAGCGAGCACTATATCCGTCGCTGTGCCATAGCGGGTGCCAACGGATTTATCAGTAAGTGCAAAGAGTTAACCGAGCTGAGAGATGCGATTCGCGCTATCAGCAAAGGATATGCCTTTTTCCCGATGAATTGTGCGCGTCAGGGCTTGCATCTTGAGGATGAAAACAGCGACCAGCGCAAAATTGACGAACTGTCGCCCAAAGAGCTGAATGTATTGCGGCAGCTGGCGCGCGGCGAGAAAGTGGTGGATATTGCGCGAGGCATGAACATCAGCGATAAGACCGTCAGCACCTATAAAAGCCGGCTGATGATGAAGCTGGAGTTAAAGAACCTGGTGGATGTGCTCTATTTTGCCCAGCGGCACAACCTGGATTGAGGCGCTGGGCATATCATGCGCTGAACTCGTCTTTGAGAAAGGTTTCGATAGCCTGATTCAACACATGCACGCAGCCCAGCGTTTCATCAAGCATCTGGCCGAGATGGCGTTCATCGGCTGGGGCGCTACAGGCTTGCTCTAATTCGCGGCACTGATCGGCAATCGAGACTGCGCCGATGATCTGCACCGAACCTGCCAGACGGTGCAGGCTGCGCTCCAGCGCGGGCCAGTCGCGATTGTCGAAACAGGCGCAGGCAACCTGCATATCATGCAAATTTTCATCGCGGGTAGCGCTGAGCAGGCGCTGCAGCATCTCGTTGTCCTGATGAGCCAGTTCGCGCAGGGCGTTGAGGTCGAGCAGATGATTCAGTGCGACATGGCCGGGATAGGGCACAACAGTCGGGCGCGGCACTCTTTGCAGCAGTGCTTCCAGCTGCGGCAGGCGCAACGGTTTGAACAGGCAGTCATCCATGCCTGCTTCCAGGCAGCGCGATCGCTCTTCCGGCTGGGCGTTGGCGGTCAGTCCCATAATGGTGAGCGGCTCGCGCTGTTTTTTACGCAGTTCGCGCGTCAGGGTGAAGCCATCCATCACCGGCATGCTGCAATCGGTGATCACCAAATCAATCTGGTTTTCCTGCCACAGCCACAGCGCCTGTTCGCCATCCTCGGCTTCGATCACTTTGTGTCCCAGTCGGGTGAGCTGGCGTTTCAGCAGCAGGCGGTTGGCGGGATGATCATCCACCGTCAGGATGGTTAACGGCAGGCCGCAGGCATCTTGCTGGCGAACCTGCTCAACCGGCGCGCTCACCGCTTCACGACAATCCACCGGGATACGCACGCAGATGCGGGTGCCGCGCCCCGGCTGGCTGTGCAGCGTCAGGCTGCCCGCCATCATCGCCACCATTTGTTCGCAAATCGCCAATCCAAGTCCGGTGCCGCGCTGTTTTTTGCCCGATGCGGACTGTTCGTAAGGATTGAATATCAGTTGCTGATCCTCTTCGCTGATGCCGATGCCGGTATCCTGCACCGTGAGTTCCAGCGTCGCGCGATCGCCTTCTCCAGGTTTGCTACGCACTTGTACTTCCACCGTGCCGCGCTCGGTGAATTTGATGGCGTTGCTGATCAGGTTGGAAAGGATTTGCCGCAGACGCATCGGATCCAGCAGCAGTTCATCTGGATGCAGCACATCAATCTGATAGTGCAGCAGCAATCCTTTCTGGCGCGCCAGCCCTTCGAACACGCGCACCACCGGTTCGGCCAGCGTATCGAAGCGCACCCATTCCGGCGACAGTTCCAGCTTGCCCGATTCGATTTTCGCCATGTCGAGGATATCGCCAATCAGCCCCATCAGCGATTGCGCGGATTCATAGGCGACGCGCACCGATTCTTTATCGCACGGTTGTTGCAGACGATTGGCGACCGCCAGCTCCAGTAAGCCAATAATCGCGCTGATCGGCGTGCGGATTTCGTGGCTCATAGTGGCGAGGAAGGTACTTTTGGTGCGGTTAGCTTGTTCGGCGCGCTCGCTGGCCTGCAGCAGATCGCGGGTCAGTTGTTCATGTTCCGTCACATCCTGCCAGCTGCAAATCATTCCGGCGATGTTGCCGTGATTATCGCGAAACGCCACTGCGCGGTGGATGACATCACGCAGTTCGTGGCCGTTATTGATCTGGCCGCGCTGTGGTGTCATCTCCATTGACGTTTGTTCCGCCAGTAAGGCCATTTGCGCCTGGCAAATAGCGTGCAACGGATGCGCGCTGTCGCTGAGCGGCAATTGGCTGATATTGGAGTGTGCATCGTTGAAGAACTGGCTCCAGGCCGGATTTTTGTTGGTCATCTCGCCTTTGTGGTCAATGACGTAAATCGGCACCGGCGTGCCGTTGAACAGGGTTTTCTGGAAGGTGGCCTGTTCCTGCAGTCGCGCCTGCGCCTCTTTACGCTGACGCACCGCGCGGTGCAGATGGTAGTTCCAGAACAGTGAGGTGATCACCAGCACCGCGAAGATTCCCGCCAGCCAGTAAAACTCGTGTCGATAGGCCATCCAGGTGTCGAGTTTGACATCGGGCGTGCCCTGCCATTTCATCGCCAGCAGCGAGATATCGCGCGGCGGGATGGTCGCCAGCACCTTGTTCAGGATGCTCAGCAGTTCCGGGTTATCGCGCCCTACGGCAAAGGCGATCCGCGCGGGATTTTCCCCGAGGCGCGAGACAATCTGCAGGCGATTACTGAAGTAACGATCGATCATGTAGCGCGCGGCAATTAGGTTATTCACCGCGCTATCCACCCGACCTTCATTCACCATCTGTAGTGCAATACTGGCGTTCTCAACGGTGACCAACTTGATGTGGGGGAAATTTTCCGTCAGCCAGCCGGTGAGCTCATGCTGGGGCGTAATCGCCAGCGTGTCGGTGTCATTGAGTGATTTGGGCGCACCCAGCGTGTTTTTGCTCACCAGCACATACGGCGGCAGCACGTAAGGGCGGGAGAAGAGGGCGCGCGCTTCACGCTGCGGGCTGTGGGCC
>NZ_DAMDQC010000257.1:0-3178 GCF_032082325.1 Pantoea sp. CTOTU50773
TAGTGATCGAATATATTCATAGCGATGCCCGTCCTTTCGTTTTTAGCACAGGTAAAGGAGCGAAATTAGATACGTTTGCAGCTCCCGGAAGATATTCTTTATTGAGTACAGCAACCCTTATGCCAACCTGACGTTTTTTTATCGGGATACACAATTCTTATGGTTACTCTGCTCGTACAAAAAGTCTCGGCTTACTTTTAACTGTAGAAGGCATTCAGAAAATCTGCCGCCACTTTTCTCCTTATTTAGCGATATATCAATAACAAAGTCTCATAAGCACTAAGGCATTCCGTTTGCATGTCTACCACTGCAGCCTGCTTCAGACTATTCCGCATGGGTGATAAACATCCCTGATTTAACGTTAACCCAGCGCGAAATTTTAGTTAGACTCTGCGTGTGATTGTTATATTAATGGACTGATTAAATTGTGAACCAATTCAAACTTAAAGCGCTTGCTTGTGTTGTTCCTTGTTATTTTGCGGCGTTCAGCACTCATGCAGAACCCTTATCTCTCGGGGCTTCGGTTATTTATGCCCAGTCACCTTATCGCGGTGGACAGGACCGATACATCCCCATCCCGGTCATCAATTATGAAGGCGAAAACTTCTGGTTCCGTAGCTTGCAGGGCGGCTACTACCTGTGGAAAGACCAGCAGGATCAATTGTCATTAACCCTGTTGGGTTCACCGCAACAGTATGATCCCAAGGATAACGATCTGGGTGACATGAAGGCTCTGGATAAGCGCCGGATGACTCTGATGGCAGGTGCCACCTATCGCCATGTTGCCGATTGGGGTATCGTGCGTACCGCTCTGCTGGGCGATGTGCTGAACAACAGTAATGGCATCATCTGGGATCTTACCTATCTGTATCGCTTCGATTTTGGCGCGTTCAGCCTGACGCCAGGCATCGGTGCAATGTGGAACAGCGCCAATCAAAACCGCTACTACTATGGCGTGTCTTCGCACGAAAGCGCGCGGACAGGTATTGCTGAATATCAACCGGATGACAGCTGGTCTCCTTATGTGGAAATGAATGCCAGCTACCAGATTAGCGATAGCTGGAATGCCAGTTTGTCCGGGCGTTACACCCGCTTTGATAGCGAAATCAAAGACAGTCCAATGGTGGACAAAAGTGGTCAGTTCACTCTCTGGACCGGCATCAGCTACAGCTTCTAATGGTTTTACATGGCGCCTCGTAATGAGGCGTTTTTATTACATTGCACCAATAACGCGCCCCATCATGGCGCATCAGGAGGCGTAATGAAGACGATTCAATTCCGTGGAGAATCAACTTTACCCGCTATGGGGCAAGGAACCTGGTATATGGGGGAGAATGCAGCGCTGCGTCGTCAGGAAGTCTCGGCGTTACAGGCTGGATTGGATCTGGGGCTGAGACTGATTGATACCGCAGAAATGTACGCCGAAGGCGGGGCGGAAGAGGTGGTGGGCGAAGCGCTACGCGGACGCCGCCATCAGGCCTGGCTGGTGTCAAAAGTCTATCCGTGGAATGCCGGGGAAGTGGATGCGATAGAGGCCTGCGAGCGCAGCTTACAGCGCTTAGAGACCGATTATCTTGATCTTTATTTACTGCACTGGCGTGGCAATGTGCCACTGGAAGAGACCATTCGCGCCATGGAAACCTTACAGCAGCAGGGAAAAATTCGGCATTGGGGGGTATCCAATTTCGACACGGACGATCTGCATGAACTGTGGAGTGAGACGGGCGGTGAAAACTGCGCTACCAATCAGGTGCTGTATCACCTGGCATCACGAGGAATCGAATACGATTTGTTAGCGGCATGCCAGCAACGTGATATGCCGATCATGGCGTATTGCCCTCTGGCACAGGCGGGACGTTTACGTCAGTCACTGTTTGAAGATCCCCATTTGCACCAAATTGCACAACAGAAGAGCATCAGCGTGGCGCAATTACTGCTCGCGTGGGTGATTCGTCGGCCAGGCGTGATCGCCATTCCCAAGGCCAGCAGCCAACAACACGTGGCGGAAAATGCGGCTGCGTTAGACCTGCATTTGAGTGTTGAAGAGTTGGCGGTCATTGACCGGGCGTTTCCAGCACCGCAACATAAAACGGGCTTAGACGTGGTATAGCGGCGCATCTGCGCCGCAAACCTACTTATTGCGCACGCGCAGGGTGGTACCGAGGCGAGCAGGGGATTCACCGGCACTTTTCATCGGCTTGTTGATGCGAGCCGTTTCCACGCAGACCATAGTTTTGTAACCCTCATTAGGCATATCCGCCATGCTGCAGGACAATTCTGGGCCTGGATTCCATGTGACAACGTCACTTTGATAATGGTGATACACTCCAATCTGACGTTTTCCTGCGATGTCGTGAATCACACTGCAATCTTCGGCGGCGGTGTGAATCCGATCGACGCGGTCAGGGTAGGTTTGCTTGCCATCAGCCAAACTGCCTACCGTGTTAGCGTTCACCTTGTCGATAAAGCTATTTCCTAAGCCACTCACTTCCACCTGAGCAATATCGGCGATCTGGAAGTAGGTGTGCAAGGCTGCGGTGGCTTGGTAATCGCCCCAGGCTTCCAGCTCAATTTCACAATGTTCGGCGATACGAAAACGGGCCAGCAGGGTGAAATCATGCGGCCACAGCTTCTTCGTTTGCGCGTTGCTTTCCAGTGTGAACGTCAGCATTACGGCATCTTCGTTCTCATCGTGTGCAGTCAATGTCCAGGGTTGATTACGGGCGAAACCATGCGCCGGTTCACCTGCCGGACCAAACCAAGGCCAGCAAATCGGCACGCCTCCACGGATTGCTTTGCCTGCGGCAAACGGCGTCTTATCGCTCAACCAGATCACCGGTTGCTGGCCGCTGGGCTGCCATGAGAGCAGATGCGCGCCTTGCAGCGCGATCGCCGCACGAACTTTAGGATGGCTCACAACCACGATCGGCAAATCGCCCACCTGGCGCTGAGACAGGTAAGGGGTGATCTGATTCACCACTGGTAAACTATAAAGCGTATCTTGCATCGTCAGACCTTCTCTTCTTCCAAATGAAAAAAAGGGGCGACCGAAGTCACCCCTTGTCTGTTTCGCCAGTCGCTTACTTAGAAGCAACCAGTGCAATCAGATCCAGAACTTTGTGTGAGTAGCCAGTTTCGTTGTCGTACCAGGAAACCAGTTTCACGAAGTTGTCGTTCA
>NZ_DAMDQC010000258.1:0-3096 GCF_032082325.1 Pantoea sp. CTOTU50773
TTCACCACCCGGGCAGGGTGTAAATTGGAGGCGCGTCCCGGAGTCGAACCGAGGTAGACGGATTTGCAATCCGTTGCATGGCCACTCTGCCAACGCGCCTTTATTCTGATGTGTCATCCGTTAACAACGGAGGACTAAATTTGGAGCGGGAAACGAGACTCGAACTCGCGACCCCGACCTTGGCAAGGTCGTGCTCTACCAACTGAGCTATTCCCGCAATTCACCGAACTCGCTGATTTTATTCAGCTTCTTGCAGACTCGCTGCCGTTCGATGCGATGCATTCTACTTATCTGACGCAATGAGTCAATAGAATTATCCACACAGCGCGTCCGTTTGCTGCTTTTTAAATCGCATCGATCAGCTATCGAGCAGATCACCGCGTGCGGCGCTTAAATATTGGAACATTGACCAGAAGGTCAGCACCGCGGCGATATACAGTGCCACCACGCCCACGCCCACTACGGTTGCGTCTGGACGCCACAGCAAGGCGAACAGGGAGAACATCTGCGCCGTGGTTTTCACTTTGCCAATCCAGGAAACCGCCACGCTGCTGCGCTTACCAATCTCCGCCATCCACTCACGTAAGGCTGAGATAATAATTTCGCGCGCAATCATGGTCGCTGCCGGTAAGGTAATCCACCAGGCGTGGAAATACTCGGCGACCAGTACCAACGCAATGGCCACCATCACTTTGTCAGCCACGGGATCGAGGAAAGCGCCAAAACGCGTAGTTTGCTTCCAGCGGCGGGCAAGAAAACCATCAAACCAGTCAGTCACGGCGGCAACGACAAAGATCAATGCAGTGGCAAATGGTGCCCATTGAAAAGGCAGATAAAATGCCAGCACAAAGAATGGAATCAGTACAACTCGAAACAGGGTAAGACACGTCGGAATGTTAAATTGCATATGCCAGTAACTGTCTGGTGTGAGTAGAATTTAACGTATGTTCCTACATTGCCCCCCCTGTTTCAATGCTAGTGTTTCAGCGAGTAGTAGATTTTTTCCGCCAGCGCGAAGGAAATCCCCGGCACTTTAGCAATCTCATCCACGCTGGCATTCATCAGGGGTTGCAGGCCCCCCATGTACTTAAGCAGCTGTTGACGCCGTTTTGGCCCTACCCCTTCAATGCTTTCCAGCGCACTGGTGTTCTTCACTTTGGCGCGTTTTTTCCGGTGCCCCGAAATTGCATGATTGTGAGAGTCATCACGAATATGTTGAATGACATGCAGTGCAGGCGAATCTGGCGGCAACGAAACGCCCTCGCCTTCCGCTTCAAAGAACAGCGTTTCCAGACCCGCTTTACGGTCAGTGCCTTTTGCCACGCCCAGCAGAATGGGATGATCTTTATCCCAGGGCACATCCAGCTCTGCGAACACCTGTTTCGCCTGTGCCAGCTGGCCTTTACCGCCATCGATGATAATCACATCAGGGATTTTGTCCTCCTCCAGCGCTTTACCATAACGACGACGTAATACCTGGTTCATCGCGGCGTAGTCGTCGCCGGGCGTGATGCCTTCAATGTTATAGCGGCGGTAATCCGAACGCAGCGGTCCATCGCGGTTAAAGACCACACACGAAGCTATCGTCTGCTCACCCATGGTGTGACTGATGTCGAAACACTCCATGCGCTTGATGCTGTCGAGTTCGAGAAAGACGGCCAGCGCCGCTAGTCGCTGCTGAATAGTGGAGTGCTGAGACAGTTTAGTGGTCAAAGCGGTGGCCGCATTGGTGCGCGCCAGTTTAAGGTAGCGTGCCCGATCACCGCGCGGTTTGCTTTGAATATTGACCTTGCGGCCGGCCAATTCACTTAAGGAATCGGCCAGCAACTCACGTTCGGGCAGACTGAAGTCCAGCAGAATATCAGCTGGCAAAGTGCGTGCTTCGCTCCCCTGCAGATAAAACTGGCCGACAAAGGTTTGCACCACTTCGGTGAGATCGGTATCAGCAGGCACTTTCGGGAAATAACTGCGGCTACCCAGCACTTTGCCCTGCCGAATAAACAGCACGTGCAGACAAGCCATACCGGCGTCGAATGCCACCCCCATCACATCAAGGTCATCCCCCTGATTGGAGACAAACTGCTTCTCTGTGACGCGTCGTACCGCCTGAATCTGATCGCGCAGACGCGCCGCTTCTTCGAAGCGCAATCCATAGCTGGCCTCTTCCATGCGTTTGACCAGTTGGTTGATTACTTGATCATCTTTGCCGGCGAGAAACAGCCGCACGTAATCGGTTTGCTGCGCATACTCATCTTCGCTGACCAAACCCGCTACACACGGCCCAAGGCAACGGCCAATCTGATATTGCAAACAGGGGCGAGAGCGGTTGCGATAAACACTGTTTTCACACTGTCGAATCGGGAACACTTTCTGCAACAGCGCCAGGGTTTCACGCACCGCATAGCCATTAGGGAAAGGCCCAAAGTATTCCCCTTTCGCGTGTTTGGCACCACGATGCATCGCCAGTCGCGGATGCGCGTCTGCACTCAGAAATATATAGGGATAGGATTTATCATCACGCAGCAGCACATTATAGCGAGGCTGATAGAGCTTGATGTAATTGTGTTCAAGCAGCAACGCTTCGGTTTCGGTATGCGTCACCGTCACGTCGATGTTTTGGATGTTACTGACCAGGACTTCGGTTTTTCGGCTGCCCACCTGAGTGCGGAAATAACTGGTCAGGCGCTTTTTGAGGTCTTTCGCTTTACCGACATAGATCACCGTGCCTGTCGCGTCATACATGCGGTAGACGCCGGGCTGACTGGTCACGGTGCTTAGAAAGGCTTTGGAATTGAAAACGTCACTCACTACTGATTAACGGCTCCGCATTATAGAGACCATGTCGAATGGCCAGATGCGTTAACTCTACGTCGCCACTGATGTTCAACTTACTGAACATGCGATAACGGTAACTGTTAACGGTTTTCGGGCTGAGATTAAGCTGCTCGGAAATTTCCGTCACCTTTTGCCCTCGGGTGATCATCAGCATAATCTGCAATTCCCTTTCCGACAAACAGCTGAAGGGCGATTCCGCTTTTTGCGGCTCAATCTGGCTGAGTGCCATCTGCTGCGCAATATCGGAAGCGATATAGCGCT
>NZ_DAMDQC010000259.1:0-3070 GCF_032082325.1 Pantoea sp. CTOTU50773
CCAGCAATGCCATGCGCACTTCACGCAAGGTGTCTTTAATGTTGTCTTCGGTCAGCCTTCCGCGGCCGCTGATGTTGCGCAGGGATTGCGACAAACGATCGGTTAAATTATCAAACATGCTCTCTCACTTAGGACCGTAGCGAGGCCGCCTGGGCGGCACAATGCGGCGGATTATAGCACGAAGCCACAGCGATCTCTGCAATTGACCTTCAGATCGTTTGGAGCCTGATGCAGCTGGCGCTATACTGGTTTTTTCCTTATCTGACCGACACCTGAAAGGATCTATGTTCGTTTTCGCGATCGTGGCGCTGTTCGCCTACTCCCTCAGTCTTGCATTGATCATCCCCAGCCTGCTGAAACGCAACGGTGGCTGGCGTCGTTTTGCCGTACTTTCTGCTTGCGTCGCGTTGATCGCCCATGCGGTTGCACTGCAACAACGCATTTTTGCCGTCGATAACGGACAAAACCTTAGCCTGCTAAATATCGGTTCGCTGGTGAGTTTGCTGATCTGCGCGATCATGACCATCGTTGCATCGCGCAATCGCGGTTGGTTACTGCTGCCGATTGTCTACGGCTTTGCCTTGATTAACCTCGCCTTCGCCACCTTTGTGCCGAATGCCTTTATTACCCATCTCGAAACCACGCCGGGCATGATGATCCATATCGGCCTGTCGCTGTTTGCCTACGCCACGCTGATTATCGCGGCACTGTATGCGCTGCAGCTGGCATGGATTGATTACCAGTTAAAAAATAAGAAACTGGCTTTCACCCAGGATATGCCGCCGCTGCTGAGTATTGAGCGTAAGATGTTTCATATCACGCAAATTGGTGTAGTGCTGTTGACGCTGGTGCTGTGTACCGGTCTGTTCTTCATGCATAACCTGTTTAGCGCGGAGAATGTCGATAAAGCGGTGCTGTCCATTCTTGCCTGGTTTGTTTATATCGTTCTGCTCTGGGGACACTATCATGAGGGCTGGCGCGGACGCCGCGTCGTCTGGTTTAACTGCGGTGGTGCACTGCTGCTGACCATGGCCTACTTCGGCAGTCGCGTGCTTCAGCACCTGCTCACTTCTCACTAAAGGAATTTTTGCGTTGGAACATGTTTCAACCACCACGCTGATCGTTACGCTGGTCATCATGGTGCTGGTCTCTGCGTACTTCTCCGGTTCAGAGACCGGCATGATGACGCTCAATCGTTATAAATTGCGCCACAAAGCCAAAAGCGGTAATCGCGCGGCTCGTCGTGTCGAAAAACTTTTACGCCGTCCTGATCGCTTAATCAGCCTGGTGCTGATAGGCAACAACCTCGTGAATATCCTGGCCTCCGCATTGGGTACCATTGTCGGTATGCGTCTTTACGGCGATGCGGGTGTGGCAATTGCCACCGGGATCCTGACCTTTGTGGTGCTGGTGTTTGCTGAAGTGCTGCCGAAAACCATTGCAGCGCTTTACCCCGAAAAAGTCGCCTATCCCAGCAGTGTGCTGCTGGCGCCGCTGCAGTATGTGATGCTGCCTTTGGTCTGGCTGCTCAACACCATTACCCGCATTCTGATGCGCATGGTTGGTATCAAAACGGAAGGCTCCATCAGTTCAGCCCTAAGTAAGGAAGAGTTGCGTACCATTGTCTATGAGTCCCGCTCACTGATGTCACGTCGTAATCAGGACATGCTGCTGTCGGTGCTGGACCTGGAAAAGGTCAGCGTTGATGACATCATGGTGCCACGCAATGAAATTGTCGGCATTAACGTCAACGACGACTGGAAATCGATTGTTCGCCAACTGAGTAATTCCCCGCATGGCCGGATCGTGCTGTTCCGCGATTCGCTGGATGATTCGGTTGGCATGCTGCGCGTGCGTGAAGCCTGGCGCATGATGACCGAGAAGAAAGAGTTCAACAAAGATCGCCTGCTGCGTGCCGCTGATGAAATTTACTATGTGCCGGAAGGTACACCGCTGAATGTCCAGCTGGTGAAATTCCAGCGTAATAAGAAGAAAGTCGGCTTAGTAGTTGATGAATATGGTGACATCAAAGGGCTGGTGACCATTGAAGACATTCTGGAAGAGATTGTTGGCGATTTTACGACGTCCATGTCTCCTTCGCTGGCGGAAGAAGTGATGCCGCAGAATGATGGCTCAGTGCTGATTGAAGGCAGCGCCAACGTGCGTGAAATCAATAAAGCCTTTAACTGGACGTTACCCGAAGACGAAGCACGCACCATCAATGGCATGCTGCTGGAAGCGCTGGAAGAGATTCCGCTGGTCGATACACGCGTGAAAATCGGGAAGTACGATGTGGATATCCTCGACGTGCAAGACAACATGGTGAAGCAGGTGCGCATTACCCCGCACCATCCGCTGAAATCCTCCATCGGTTCCTGAAGCCAAAAAAAACGCCGCGAACATCGCGGCGTTTTCATTTCTGCTCAGACAGGCACTAGATGTGCAGCTCTTTCAGCTTCTCAGCCGGCAGTTTCAGATCTTCGTTACGGTTCACGCCAATCTCATGCGCCAACACGTTACGCGCAATCTGCTGCGCTTCGTCGAGTGAGTGTAGCTTGTAGCTACCACACTGGTATTCATTCAGTTCCGGGATCTGGCTCTGTTCTTTCACTTTCAGAACATCTTCCATCGCCCCTTTCCACGCTTTCGCTACACGCTGCTCGTCTGGTTCACCAATCAAGCTCATGTAGAAGCCGGTGCGGCAGCCCATTGGCGAGATATCAACGATTTCCACGCCATCACCATTGAGGTGATTACGCATAAAGCCAGCGAACAGGTGCTCCAGCGTATGGATGCCGCGCTCAGTCAGAATATCGATATTCGGACGGCAGAAACGCAGGTCAAAAACGGTGATGGTATCGCCATGCGGAGTATTCATGGTTTTTGCAACGCGCACAGCGGGTGCGCCCATGATGGTGTGATCAACAGTAAAACTATCCAGTAGTGGCATACGTCACCTCCTGTTTTGAGATTTTTTTAAAACGATGAAACTTTTCCGTTCGCCCAACGTCTGAATATATGAAAGACGCGCATTTGTTATCATCATCCCTGACAACAGAGATGTTAATTT
>NZ_DAMDQC010000260.1:0-2879 GCF_032082325.1 Pantoea sp. CTOTU50773
GAATCATGAAGCCGTTGATAACACGGTGGAAAATGGTGTTGTCGTAGAAACCTTCACGGCAGTAGTCCAGGAAGTTTTTCACGGTAGCCGGCGCTTTGTCATCGAAGGTTTTGATTACGATGTCGCCATGGTTCGTCTGGAAAGTGACCATTATATTCGTCCTGTTACGGGTGTCGTCAGTATCAACTGCCGCGCCTGCTAAGCGGCGGGGCATTTTTGTAGACGCCTCTTATATCACAAATTCCGATGGCTCGTCAGTAAGGCAGCCACAGAAGGTAAGCGAGCGATGCACAACTGAGAAAAATACGGCACAATACCCAGCTACGCTGGAAAGGCGTATCCCGCAAACGTTAATAACGGAATCGTTCAATGCTGAAGATCTATAACACCCTGAGCCGTCAGAAAGAGGAATTCAAACCGATCCACGCTGGTCAGATCGGCATGTACGTCTGTGGAATTACGGTTTATGACCTTTGTCATATCGGCCATGGGCGTACCTTCGTTGCATTTGATGTGGTGTCACGTTATCTGCGCTATGTGGGCTATCAGCTCAAATATGTGCGTAACATTACCGATATTGAAGACAAGATCATCAAACGTGCCAACGAAAACGGTGAGAGCATCGAAACGCTGACCAACCGTATGATCGCTGAAATGCACAAAGATTTTGATGCGTTGGGCATACTGCCGCCGGATTTGGAGCCGCGTGCCACGCGCCATATCCCTGAAATCATCGAACTGGTTGAGCGTTTAATCGAGCGTAAGCACGCCTATGTGGCGGACAACGGCGACGTGATGTTCGATGTGCTGAGCGACAAAGGCTATGGCGTGCTGTCACGTCAGGATCTGACTCAGCTGCAGGCGGGCGCGCGCGTTGAAATCACCGAAATCAAACGCAACCCGATGGATTTCGTGTTGTGGAAAATGTCCAAACCTAACGAGCCCGCGTGGAATTCGCCGTGGGGCAATGGTCGTCCAGGCTGGCACATTGAGTGTTCCGCGATGAACTGCAAACAGCTCGGCACCCACTTCGATATCCATGGCGGTGGATCGGATCTGATGTTCCCGCACCATGAAAACGAAGTGGCGCAGTCAACCTGTGCGCACGACGGCGATTACGTTAACTACTGGATGCACTCCGGCATGGTGATGGTCGACCGCGAGAAGATGTCGAAATCACTTGGCAACTTCTTCACCGTGCGTGACGTACTGGCGCATTACGATGCCGAAACCGTGCGTTACTTCCTGATGTCGGGCCACTATCGCAGCCAGCTTAACTACGGCGAAGATAACCTCAATCAGGCACGTGCGGCGCTGGAGCGTCTCTACACCGCGCTGCGTCACACCGATGCCAGCGCTACGCCAGCAGGCGGCGAAGAGTTTGAAGCGCGCTTCCGCACCGCAATGGATGACGACTTCAACACGCCGGAAGCCTACTCGGTGTTCTTCGACATGGCGCGTGAAGTGAATCGCCTGAAAACTGAAGACAAAGCCGCCTCTGATGCCCTGGCCGCGAAACTGCGTCAGCTGGCGAACGTGCTGGGCATCCTGCAACAGGATCCAGAGCAGTTCCTGCAGAGCAGTGCGCAGGTGAATGATGACGAAGTGGCAGAGATCGAGCATTGGGTCAAAGCGCGTTCTGATGCACGTGCCGCAAAAGATTGGGCACAGGCGGATGTGGCGCGTGACAAGCTGAATGAGCTGGGCGTGATTGTCGAAGATGGTCCGCAGGGTTCGAGCTGGCGTCGTAAGTGATAGCGTCGGGTGCGCGTTTGTCGGCACTCGAATAGGCAGTTTGAAGGGTGCGCTTTCATCAGCACCCCAATTCTCAGGGCGCAGGGTTCACGTTGATGCGTTCCGGAATTTACAAGGCGCAGAATAGCAAAAGGGGCAAACCGCAGTTCGCGCCTTTTTTATTTGCCTGAATGCTTAAGCTACAACGGTAATTTTATAACCGGCGAACTCAACTTGCTGGCCTGCCACAATCTTGCAGCGCTTACGCGTTTCGATTGCGCCATCAACACGCACTTCGCCATCCGCGATAGCCACTTTTGCCTGCGCACCGCTCTGCACCCAACCTTCGAGTTTCAGCAGGTCACACAAATCAACGTGAGCATGTTCGCCCAAAGAAAAACTGGCCATTATGCCTCCTCCACGTCGTGATACTCTTCGCACGCGACTAATGTATTTTGAATCAGGGTCGCAACGGTCATGGGACCGACGCCACCGGGAACCGGGGTGATATAAGACGCACGCTCAGAAGCGCTCGCAAAATCCACATCGCCCACCACTTTACCGCTCTCCAGACGATTGATGCCAACATCAATCACCACCGCGCCTGGCTTGATCCAGTCACCCGGAATAAAGCCTGGTTTACCGACCGCCACCACCAGCAGATCGGCGTGCTCAACGTGATGACGCAGATCTTTGGTGAAACGGTGCGTGACGGTGGTGGTGCAGCCCGCCAGCAGCAGCTCCATGCTCATCGGACGACCGACGATATTGGATGCGCCAACCACCACGGCGTTCAGGCCGTAAGTATCGATATTGTAGCGCTCCAGCAGCGTGACGATGCCGCGTGGCGTACAAGGACGCAGCTTTGGCGCACGCTGGCACAGACGACCGATGTTGTACGGATGGAAGCCATCGACATCTTTGTCCGGCACGATACGTTCCAGCACTTTGACATTATCGATGCCGGCTGGCAGCGGCAGCTGAACCAGAATACCGTCGATTTCGCTGTCATTGTTCAGCGTATCGATAAGTTCCAGCAGTTCGGCTTCGCTGGTGGTCGCAGGCAGATCGTAAGAGCGGGAGATAAAGCCCACTTCATCACAGGCGCGACGTTTGCTGGCGACATAGATCTGCGAAGCGGGGTT
>NZ_DAMDQC010000261.1:0-2779 GCF_032082325.1 Pantoea sp. CTOTU50773
GTCAGTGTGCGGTGTCTGGCTGGGCGTGCGATTGCTGAAAGGGAAGGCGCTGTTCAGGCGGTTTGAAGCGGCTTAATCTTCTGCACCAAAATCAAAGGCCGCTTGCGCGGCCTTTTTCATTTACAGCTTCTCAACCGCCCAGGCAATCCCGCTGGCGTACTCTTCCGGCAGCTGCGGCACCAGCGCGTTCAGCGCCGCCGCAAGACGTGCCTGATCGCTATCGGTGAGATTTAAGTGCCCCACCTTACGGCCCGGACGCACTTCTTTGTCATACCAGTGCAAATGCACCAGCGGCTGTTGCAGCCAGTCGGCATTCACGTCGGTGCCAATCAGGTTCACCATCACCGATGGCGCGAACACCACTGGCTTCGGCAGTGCCAGACCCAGCACCGCACGCAGATGCAGCTCAAACTGGCTGATAGACGCGCCGTTCTGCGTCCAGTGACCGCTGTTGTGCACACGCGGCGCCAGTTCGTTAATCAGCAGGCCTTCTGGCGTGATGAAACACTCCATCGCCATCACACCGACGTATTTCAGCTCATGCATGATCGCGCTGAGCATCGCTTCCGCTTGTTGCTGTTGCGCAGCATCGGCCTGCGGGAACGCCACGCTGGTGCGCAGAATGCCGTCCTGATGCAGGTTGTGGGTCAGCGGATAGAACACCGTGGTGCCATCATGACCGCGCGCACCGACCAGCGACACTTCACCGCTGAAGTTGATGCCCTGCTCAACGATGCATTCGCCGTAGCACTCATCTGGCAGCGAATCGGTTTCATTGGCGCGCAAACGCCACTGACCGCGACCGTCATAACCACCGGTGCGACGTTTCACAATCGCCAGTTCGCCCAGCGAGCTGAACACCTGCGGCCACTCAGCTTTATCTGCCAGCAGCTGCCATGGCGCTGTCGCCAGGTTCAGCTGATCGAGCAGCTGTTTCTGCGTCAGGCGATCGGCCAGACGCGGGAAGATATCGCGGTTCACAAACGCCGGATGCAACGCCAGCTCACGCGTTAACGCAGTTTCCGGCCAGCGCTCGATCTCTGCGGTGATCACGCTTTCGGCTATCGGCAAGGCAGAAGGTTCGGCATCCAGACCCACCGGATACACCGCGATGCCCAGCGGTTCGCCCGCCTGGCGCAGCATACGGCCTAACTGACCGTTGCCGAGTACGCAAACCGGTTTCATGCATCCACCCGCGGATCTGGGTTGTTCAGCACTTCATCAGTCTGGGTTTGACGCCAGGTGGCGAGACGCGCCGCCAGGTCTTTGTCATGCACCGCCAGAATCTGTGCCGCCAGCAGCGCAGCGTTAGCCGCTCCGGCTTTACCGATCGCCAGCGTACCGACAGGAATACCGCGCGGCATCTGCACGATGGAGTAGAGGCTATCCACACCGCTCAGCGCGGCGCTTTGTACCGGCACGCCCAGCACTGGCACCAGCGTTTTGGCGGCGATCATGCCCGGCAGATGCGCAGCACCGCCCGCTCCGGCAATGATCACATGGAAACCGTTATCAGCGGCGGTTTCGGCAAAGCTGAACAGTTTGTCTGGCGTACGGTGAGCAGAGACCACTTCAACGTGGAACGGAACATCCAGGCTGTTAAGAATTTCCTCGGCGAACTGCATGGTAGCCCAGTCACTTTTAGAACCCATGACGATGGCGATACGAGCCGGGGTGGCGTTGGATGACATGCGGTCAACTCCTGTGAATAGTCAAACGAACCTGGCCGGGCAGGCAGGTAAAGAAGGGCACAGAGAATAGCATGAGAAGAGAGCAAGGAAAACGGTTGCGTGGCCGGAAAACGGGCAATGGTGCGTCAGGATGGGCAGATGATGAATCTTGATCCCGCTGAGTGTCGAGCCCGGATGCGCCCGACTATTCAGGATTCGATTTTAAAACGGGAATTCGATCAGCTGCACGCCATCGGCATCAACCTGAATCATCGAGCCATTTTCATGCCAGGCACCGAGCACCACGCGCTGGGCGTTCTCACCTTGCACGACTAGCTCATGTACCGCCGGACGGTGGGTATGCCCGTGAATCAGAATCCGCACCTGCTGGCGCGTCATCGTATCGATCACGGCTTGCTGATTGACATCCATGATGCTCATCGACTTGTGCTGATTGGCTTGCTTGCTGTCGGCGCGCATACGTGCGGCAATGCGCATGCGGATGCGCAACGGCAGGGCGAGGAACAAGCATTGTAGCCAGCGCTGATGCACTTTGGCGCGGAAGCGTTGATAGCCTTCGTCGTCAGTGCACAAGGTATCGCCGTGCATAATCAGCACGCGATGGCCGTACAGGCTGAGCACTTGTTCTTCTGGCAGCAACGTCATCCCACTTTCACGCGCAAAACGTTTACCGAGCAGGAAGTCTCGATTGCCATGGATAAAGAATTTGGGGATCGGCAGAGCTTTCAGTGCCGCGGCGATTTCACGATGTAGCGGATTGGGATCGTCATCGCCAATCCAGGCTTCAAACAGATCGCCGAGGATGTAAAGCGCATCGCAATCGCGCGCTTCACCCTGCAAAAAATGCAGAAAACCGGCAGTGATTGCCGGTTCTTCTGTGCACAGATGCAAATCTGCGATAAACAGCGTGCGCGACATTACTCGCTAACAGTCACTTTCTGGATGACAACGTCGTCAACCGGAACGTCCTGATGCATGCCGCTGCGGCCCGTTTTCACCGCTTTGATTTTCTCAACCACGTCCATGCCTTCAACCACTTCAGCGAACACGCAGTAACCCCAGCCCTGCAGGCTTTCGTCACGGAAGTT
>NZ_DAMDQC010000262.1:0-2620 GCF_032082325.1 Pantoea sp. CTOTU50773
TGGCTTGTTGCCAATTTTGAATTAAACAGACGCAATCCCTTTGAAAAACGTTATGTCCGATTCCAGGGCAGTCGACTTAATACCTTCGCCATCCCACACCAGCCGGTGATGCCAGCGAAAATGAGTCCACATCCGACAATACCGGACACAAGATAGCACCACTCAGACACCGTAGCGCCGGCGAGGACGCCGGTTAACACTAATGTACCGGCGGCAATCTGCACCTGCCGCATTAAGGGGAGCACGCCTCCTTTCGCTTTTACTGTTGCATAGCCTGCCGACTTCCACGCATTCATCCCACCCTTTAGCAGGTAAATCTTTGCCGGCGCGCCTAATGTGGCACATTGGGCTTGGTTTGCATCAGTGCGCATACCCGTTTGGCAGTGAAATATGATGCAATCTTCGCTCTTCTGTCGCAACGAGAGCGGTTTTTCCGGCTCGATCTCACCGATCGGAACAGACAATGCCTCCGGTATGTGTTCATACTCCCATTCATCACGCCCACGTATATCTATCAGGCGCGCGCCGTTCTTAAGCCTTTGTTTGACTTCAATCGGGGTGAGTAGCGGGGTGTTCATTCTCATTCTCCTGGCAATACAGTCGGTGAAGCACTTCCATCACGGCAATCACAGAAGGATCAGCCAGACGGTAGTGCCTGAAACGTGAGGTTTTGGACGAAACAATCAAACCTTGTGTTTTCATGATTCGTAGATGCTGTGATGTTGCTGAAGGACTCAGGCCGGTCATACGACTCAGCGCGCCCGCATCCGTTAAGGGAGCTTTGATCAGCGTGCATAAGATCATCAAACGCTGTGTATGCGCTAACGTCTTGAGCAGACGTGCTGCTTTTGCTGCCTGCATCGGCAAGTCCAGATTGTTCGCCATCATCACGCTATCTCTGATAGTTTAGATAAATCTAAACTATCAGAGATGAACGTCAATGTGTGAATAAAAAACACTTATCTTTATTGAAACACATTCTCATTTAAAAAATAGTGTATAGCCTTTCCTTTGTTAAGGTTGATTTAATATTTCCAGGTGAAGATGGCCACATTACCCCTGAATCCTGGTGAAACAATGAAAAGTAAATTATTGAGCCATCTTCCTCACAATGACGCCCCTTTTTTTCGCGGATTACACATTGCCATTGCGTTGCTAATACTTTCGCAGATTATTAATTCAAATTTAACCGAACGTGAAGCGATGGGTGAAAATAACATCGAGGCTTTTATCACGTGGTTTCATATTATTTCAGGATTTACCCTGATTTTTCTCGGTATTGTGCTCTTGTGCTGGATGCTCACCCAACGAGGAGTTCGCTGGTACTTCGCGTGGCTTACTATTGATTTAAAAGGGATTAAACAGGATTTATTACTGTTAAAAAAACGCAGATTGCCCGAAGCTACGCAAGGCGGGATCGCGGCCACGATACAAGGTCTCGGCGTGGTTTCACTGCTTCTGGTTGCATTTTCAGGCGGTCTCTGGTTTTTAACCCAGCGGATGACCGGCGTGACGGCAGAGATGGCGCGCATTTTTATGCACTGGCACAAGTTTTTGACAACCTTTGTTGAACTTTATTTTTATGCGCATGGTGCCATGGGCATTCTCCATATTTACCTGGCAAGAAATAAATAATATTTGGGCAAACATGTTGATTTGTCACTGATCAAAAAGGGGACCTGAAATGCTCATCCATTTTCCCTGTAAGTTGATATGGCGTTTAGGTGGCAATGAATCCTCCACCGCCGGCAACTTTATTCGTGAGCACTATTTCCGCCGTTATGGTGCTGAACTCAGCTCACTGCTGCCCGATATTCTTACCCTGGAAGACGGGCGCGGATGTCTGATCGCCGCGTGCGGCATGGCACCCGCCTCCGCAGGCATGATGTATCTGGAGCGTTATCTGGACAGGCCTGCGGAAGGGATGCTGAGTGACATTTTTAAGGGTCAAATTTTCCGCAGCAGTATCGTTGAAATCGGTAATTTTGCCGCGACGGATGGTCTGGCAGTGCGTGTGTTTTATGCCGCCATCTGCAGGTTACTCAACCATTACGGGTACAGCCACATTGTGTTTACCGGCACACGAAAAATCCGTAACACCTTCTGCCGAATGAACTTGCATCCGGTCGTACTCGCCGATGCTGAAGGCGAACGGCTGGGAAGCGAAAAAGCGCAATGGGGCAGTTATTACCTAAATGCGCCCAAGATTATGGCCGGGGAGCTGGCTGGCGGTCAGCTTGCGCTTGCAAACAACGACATTCTCAACGGGTGGATAGAAGTTTTACCTGATTCCCCGTGGCACCGGATACCGGAGGTACAGCATGCTCATTAATGCGCTCGAATTCCATGCCCGACAACAGCCATTTGCCACTGCGCTGATCAGCAACGAGCGTAGCTGGAGCTGGGCTGACTTTCATCAGGATGTGTCGGCTTTTGCTGAAACACTCAGACAGGCGAAAGTTCATCGACTGGCGCTGGCGCTGGGCAACACTCCGGCCTGGATTATCGCGGATCTTGCTTGCCTGAAAGCCGGTGTGGTTTGCATTCCGGTACCGCCTTTCTTCTCCGATCAGCAACGTGAATGGTTAATGAACAGCTCCGGCGCAGACGCCATTCTGGC
>NZ_DAMDQC010000263.1:0-2594 GCF_032082325.1 Pantoea sp. CTOTU50773
CAGAGAAAATGGTTGAAGGCCGCATGAAGAAATTCACCGGCGAAGTTTCTCTGACCGGTCAGGCTTTCGTTATCGATCCAAGCAAAACTGTTGGCCAGGCTCTGAAAGAGAAAGGCGCAGACGTGATTAACTTCATCCGCTTCGAAGTGGGCGAAGGCATCGAGAAAGTTGAAGCTGACTTCGCAGCAGAAGTTGCTGCAATGTCCAAACAGTCTTAATGCTCCGAAAGAACCGCCGGAAGGCGGTTCTTTTTTGTCTGCGTTTTGCGTGGACCACTTTTCAGTCTCATCCCAATAGCTTTTTTCGTTCGCTAAGCGGATGATCGATCAGATTTAACTTCTCATTCATCATATCTTCCAGGAAGAATTGACCATGGCGACCAACGCAAAACCTGTATATCAACGTATCCTGCTAAAACTGAGTGGCGAAGCACTGCAAGGTGCCGAAGGTTTTGGTATTGACGCGAGCGTGCTTGACCGTATGGCGCAAGAGGTGAAAGAGCTGGTTGAGCTGGGCATCCAGGTGGGTGTGGTTATTGGTGGCGGTAACCTGTTCCGTGGCGCTGGCCTGGCACAGGCAGGCATGAACCGTGTGGTCGGCGATCACATGGGTATGCTGGCAACCGTGATGAACGGTCTGGCAATGCGAGACGCATTGCACCGTGCGTATGTTAACGCGCGTCTGATGTCCGCGATTCCGCTGAATGGCGTGTGTGATAACTACAGCTGGGCAGAAGCGATCAGCCTGCTGCGCAATAACCGCGTGGTGATTTTCGCCGCCGGTACTGGCAACCCGTTCTTTACCACTGACTCCGCCGCTTGTCTGCGTGGCATCGAAATCGAAGCCGATGTGGTATTGAAAGCCACCAAAGTTGACGGTGTTTATTCAGATGATCCGGTGAAAAACCCGGACGCGACGCTGTATGAACAGCTGACCTATGGCGAAGTACTGGATAAAGAGCTGAAAGTGATGGATCTGGCGGCCTTTACATTGGCTCGCGACCATCAACTGCCGATCCGCGTCTTCAACATGAACAAGCCTGGCGCACTGCGTCGCGTAGTGATGGGTGAAAAAGAAGGCACTCTGATTACGCATTAATACCCGACGCAAGATAAAATAAGGTATATTCTGTTGGCGCGATGCAGTGGCATCGCGCAGCTTTCAGGATGATCGATGTTTATCGATACCACTTCCGGGCTGCCCGGAGATGGCCAGGTCAAACCGAATCCAAGGGTTTTAACGTGATTAACGACATCAAAAAAGATGCCGATACGCGCATGGAAAAATGCGTCGAAGCATTCAAAAACCAAATCAGCAAAGTGCGCACCGGTCGTGCTTCGCCTTCACTGCTCGACGGCATTATGGTGCCTTACTACGGTACACCTACGCCATTGCGTCAGCTGGCTAGCGTCACGGTAGAAGATTCTCGTACGCTGAAAATCAACGTGTTTGACCGCTCACTGAGCCCGGCCGTTGAAAAAGCGATTATGGCATCTGACCTGGGTCTGAACCCAAGCTCAGCAGGTACCGATATTCGTGTGCCACTGCCAGCGCTGACCGAAGAGCGTCGTAAAGATCTGATCAAGGTCGTGCGTGGTGAAGCGGAGCAGGGGCGTGTTTCTGTTCGTAACGTGCGCCGCGATGCTAACGACAAGATCAAAGCGCTGCTGAAAGACAAAGAGATCAGCGAAGACGACGAACGTCGCTCGCAGGATGAGATCCAGAAAATGACCGATGGCTATATCAAAAATGTTGATGTCGCATTGGCCGAAAAAGAAAAGGAACTGATGGATTTCTAATTCCATCTACTGCCTTTAAAAACGCCGTTCAGAGACGTTGTGCGACTCTGGCGGCGTTTTACATTGTGCCTGGCGCTGTTGCAGGCACGATCCACGACGTCACAGGGATAGCATGATGAAGCGATTAACTCTGCTGGGTTCCACCGGCTCGATTGGTACCAGCACACTGGCAGTCATCGCAGCCAATCCAGACTTGTACCAGGTCACCGCGTTGGTGGCGGGTCAAAACGTAGCGCTGATGGCTGAACAGTGTCAGCAATTTACCCCACGCTATGCGGCGATGTCTGATGAAGCCTCCGCACAAGCGCTGCGTGAGCGACTGAGAGCATTGAATCTTCCTACCGAAGTGCTCTCCGGCGTTCAGGCGGCTTGCGAGCTGGCGGCACTCGATGAAGTGGATCAGGTGATGGCGGCTATTGTTGGCGCCTCTGGGCTGCAACCCACACTTGCCGCAATTCGTGCTGGCAAAACCGTTTTACTCGCGAATAAAGAGTCACTTGTCACGTGCGGCCGCCTGTTTATGGAGGCTGTGCGTCATCACAAGGCACAGCTGTTGCCGGTCGACAGCGAGCACAACGCCATTTTTCAGAGTTTACCCGCTTCCATACAGCATCAGTTGGGGTACGCTGATCTGCGAGAGAATGGCATTGATTCTATTCTCCTTACGGGATCGGGTGGTCCTTTTCGTGACACGCCATTAGCGGATTTGGCCGCTATGTCGCCAGATCAAGCGTGCGCACATCCGAACTGGTCAATGGGGCGTAAAATCTCCGTTGATTCGGCCACCATGATGAA
>NZ_DAMDQC010000264.1:0-2509 GCF_032082325.1 Pantoea sp. CTOTU50773
CGACGACGTGGCATGGAAATACTCCGTTGTTAATTCAGGATTGTCCAAAACTCTACGAGTTTATTTTGACATTAAAGTGAAAATGTTTGGCCTTACTTAACGGAGAACCATTAAGCCTTTGGCTTCTTCACGCCGTACTTGGAGCGTGACTGCTTACGGTCTTTAACACCTGAGCAGTCAAGCGCGCCGCGAACGGTGTGGTAACGCACACCTGGCAAGTCTTTAACACGACCGCCACGAATCAGGATCACTGAGTGTTCCTGGAGGTTATGACCTTCACCGCCGATGTAGGAGGTAACTTCAAAACCGTTAGTCAAACGCACACGGCAAACTTTACGCAGTGCTGAGTTTGGTTTTTTAGGGGTAGTGGTGTACACACGAGTACAAACACCACGTTTCTGCGGGCAAGCTTCCAGCGCAGGCACGTTGCTCTTTGCAACTTTGCGTACGCGTGGTTTGCGAACCAGCTGGTTAACTGTTGCCATTAAATAGCTCCTGGGATTTAGCTTTTTGCTTCGTAAACACGTAATAAATCGCCTCGTATTACTACGAGGAGGCAGAATTTTAGGGCTGTGTCAAAAGGGTGTCAAGAAATAACCAGGTTTTCCTTGCTACCAGGCCACTTGTTGTTGGTGCTTCACCGTCATCGCAACGAAACCAGTATAGTCCAAACGTGCTACTTTGGTCGAAATTTGCTCAACCAACCCACGCGCGACCACATCTTCCTCAAGAACCCAAAGCGCGGCCGGAGAGGCTTGCAGCTTGATGAACATCTGGCTGCCCTCAAGCGCGGCCGTGACGCCATCCTGCATTAGCAGCAAGTCGTCGCCCTTCTGCATCAGCAGTAACAGGCTATCGATATCGCATTGCCAGGGTGATTGCAGCAGCGTGTAGAGCATGTTGGATTCTCAGAAACGAAGGATTCGATGATAAGTGGCGAGTTTCTGGCGCAGTGTCGCGGCATCCAGCACTTCAGCCGTCATCACGCGTTCAGCCGTCAAGCTTTGCCCGCGCGCATCAAGTGACTCTCGGCAGGCGAAACACTGGTCGATGTCGTAGAGATCGAGCACGCCGAACGTCGCGATATAGTTGCGAGCCAAAATCTGCTCAGGCTGCTGTGCGCGTTGCAGTTGCAGTACGCCATCGCCAATAAAGAACAGTCCAATGTCTTCGCTGAGCGCGCCAGTGGCCAGCACCGCATCCAGCCCTTCCCTGCCCGCGCTGCTGCCGTGGGGTGCCTGAGTGAAAAGAAATGCCACACGATTCATCAGAATTGCACCAAACGATCACAGCTCAACGCGGCTTCTGCCAGCGCACCTAAGCCGCTCAGTTTAAAACCAGGCTGCAAATTACTGCCCACCAGTTGCAAGCGCGTCGCTTCCTGCTCATCCGTCACGCCACGGCGCAATGCGGCAGCCACGCAAATATTTAGCGCGGCACCACTCTCTTCGCGCAGTTGCTGCCATGCGCGCACCACATCGACTTCATCGCTGGCAGGTGAAGTGAGCTGATTGGCATTCAGCACGCCTTCTCTATAAAAGAAAACACTTTCCAACTGGTGCCCTGCTTTGAGCAACGCACGAGCAAACAGCAATGCACTACTGGCATTCTGCGTACCGTACGCTGGCCCCGTTACCAGCAAGGTATAGCGCATTAGCGATCCTGCCCCTGGAAGTCTCCACTTTTGAACTGGCGGATGTAGAGATAAACCGTGTGTTTGGAAATATTGAGACGATCGGCCACCTGGTTAATCGCATCCTTGATATCAAAAATTCCCTTCTCGTACAGGTTGAGCACAATCTGGCGATTCTTGGCGTTGTTCGACACATTGCGGTCGTTGCTCACTTCCTCAATGGTAAATTCCAGCGTTTGCATCACCAGGTCTTCGACTGAGCTGGCAAAGTTGACGTTGGAATCTACCTGCTGCATTTCCGGCGGCATAAAGGTCGACATAATCTGCGAGAACGGCACATCAAGGTTCATGTTAATACACAGCAGGCCAATCACGCGCTGCTGACGATTGCGAATCGCGATGGTGACCGATTTCATCAGCACGCCGCTCTTAGCGCGCGTGAAGTAAGCACGGGACACATTGCTGTCAGCGCCATGCATATCGTGCAGCATGCGCAGTGCCAAATCGGTAATCGGCGAGCCCACTTTACGGCCGGTATGTTCACCGTTGGCGATGCGCACGGCGGAGCATTTCAAATCTTCCAGTGAGTGCAGCACGATTTCGCAGTGCGAGCCGATCAGCATCGCGAGGCCATCAACGACGGCTTCGTAAGATTTGAGAATATCGTAATCGGCTTGCTCAAACGGACGTTGCTCCAGTAAATCGAAGTCAGTCAGTTCACCGGGATTGAATGGATTAGACATCGAAGACATTACCCTAAATGGCTGGAGCCTGTCATAGCGCTGCAGGGCAGACTCAATACCTGGATAGTTTTACAGCCGCTAGTCTGGCAAATGTCGTTCGCTTATGCCAGAGCTTTGTTTGGGGGAGAAAACG
>NZ_DAMDQC010000265.1:0-2400 GCF_032082325.1 Pantoea sp. CTOTU50773
TCTGTGACGGCAGATTTACAGTCTGCTCCCTTTGGCCGCTCGGGAATCCCACCTGATACTTGATGGTGCCGGCTACCGGAATCGAACTGGTGACCTACTGATTACAAGTCAGTTGCTCTACCAACTGAGCTAAGCCGGCATCAAGTGGAGCGCATTATGGGAAGACCGAGCCCAGGATGCAACAAAAAAATTGCCAAAATTGTTCTATCGCTTACTATTTGTGCAAAACATCGCAAACCGCTCATCATTTGCAGTATTTTCGTCCAAATGCAGTGTGTTTTTACGCCGCTGCACTAAGTGATTTACAGAGGCTTATCGTGGTTTGGTCGTCGCACGCCAGAAGCACAACGCCATTTTTCATTTAAAAGTGCGCAACTTTTTTTATTGGATCGGGTTTGATTGAACATTTTTTCAACTAACACAATGCAAGACGGGATTGTTCGTTAACGGATGCCACTGTCGGCGTGTTAAAGAGGGAGGCATTATTGATTGTCTGAAGACGGCTCAACGTTGTCAGCGAGGGAAAATCTGAAAAGATTTTACGCGGTGCTACAGCAAAATCGATTGTAATAAGCGACTAAGCAATAATAAAAATGCGGGCACGCTTACGAAAGCGTGCTCAGGTTTATCAATTTGCTTCTTTTTAAAGTGACACTGGTGTTACCCTCCAGCCCATTGTTCTCGTTACTTACCCCCTATGACGTGCAACTGAGCTCGACGCATCATTGTATGCCAGACGCTACAAGATGTTGATGAGCCGGGATTTGCGGTCAGATGCATACTTATGAGTAAAAAAACGACACCACTCACTACACCCTATTTGCAGTTTGACCGTCAGCAATGGGCCGCCCTGCGCGACTCAGTGCCAATGACGCTCGCTGAAGGCGAAATTGAACGACTACGCGGTATCAATGAAGATCTCTCCTTAGAAGAGGTTGCTGAAATCTATTTGCCGCTCTCACGTCTGCTTAACTTCTATATCAGTTCTAATCTGCGCCGTCAGGCCGTGCTGGAGCAGTTTCTTGGCACTAACGGGCAAAAGATTCCCTATATCATCAGTATTGCCGGCAGTGTTGCTGTAGGTAAAAGTACAACCGCGCGTGTGTTGCAGGCGCTGCTTAGTCGCTGGCCAGAACATCGTAAAGTCGAGTTGATTACAACTGACGGCTTTTTACACCCCAATGCAGTGTTGAAAGAACGGGGGCTAATGAAGAAGAAAGGCTTCCCGCAATCTTACGATATGCATCGTCTGGTGAACTTCGTCTCCGATTTGAAATCGGGCGCTAGCCAGGTCACGGCGCCGGTTTATTCACACCTTATTTATGATGTGATCCCGGATGGCGATAAGGTGGTACAACAGCCTGATATTCTGATTCTGGAAGGCTTAAACGTGCTGCAAAGTGGGATGGATTATCCCCACGATCCGCATCATGTATTTGTTTCTGATTTTGTCGACTTCTCAATTTATGTCGATGCACCTGAAACATTATTAGAACGCTGGTACGTTAATCGTTTCCTAAAATTCCGTGAAGGTGCCTTCAGCGATCCCGATTCTTATTTCCACCATTATTCTCAATTGCCTAAAGAAGAGGCGGAAAATATTGCTCGCGGATTATGGAAGGAAATTAACTGGCTGAATCTTAACGAAAACATCCTCCCAACCCGGGAGCGCGCCAGTCTGATAATGACAAAGTCTGCAGATCATGCCGTGCAAAGTGTTCGCCTGAGAAAATAACGTTTCATATTTAAACGCCCTAACTTACCTGGGCGTTTAATTTCTCAGGTCAATTCGCATTAATTGCCAGGACGCAGCGAAATCTCACCACCCACCCAGGACTTTACTTCGCCATCTTGATCCAGTAATAAACCACCCTGCTTATCAATACCACGTGCTATACCATGAACTTCCCTGTCGCCAATCAGCAGCTTAACCGGGCGATTGATAAAATTGTCCAGAGCATCCCAACGCTCTACAAACGGTGCCAATCCGTCACGCTCGAAAATCGGCAGTGCTTCGCGCAGGCTATTGATGATTTTTGCAGCCAACTCATTGCGATCGATTTCAACTCCGGCTTCCTGCAAATTAATCCACCCCTGATTAATTTCAGCGGCTCCTTCTGAGCGCATCACCAGATTGACACCAGCCCCCATGACAATTTGCGCTGCGTCGCCTGTTTTGCCGGTTAGTTCAACCAGAATCCCGGCCAATTTACGGTCGTTCAGGTAGAGATCATTGGGCCATTTAACGCGCACATCAGGTGCACCCAATGACTGAATCACCTCGGCCATCACGATACCAATCACCAGGCTGAGTCCCATTGCTGCAGCGGGACCTTGCTCAAGTCGCCAGTACATCGACAGATAGAGATTAGAACCAAAAGGAGAGAACCATTTTCTGCC